>JALGWK010000036.1 GCA_025774205.1 bacterium | reverse complement strand
GGGAACTGACATCAAAGTCAGCCGGAAGGGGGACGAGCTCGTCTTCACCACTTCAGAGGAAGAGGAACATCCGGCCGTAACAGGGAGTGGTGAATAGTGGCACTGAAGACAGCTTTTATCTGGTTCATCGCGGTTGTCGTCACGCTTGGTTCGGCGTTCTATCAGCGGGTGACCGGGCCGACCAATCCGGTCAGCGGTGAACTGGAACTGGCGGGCGAGACGGTCCCCTGGAAAATGGAACGCACCTGGGAGGGTGACACCGACCAGCAGATTTCGGTCGAAGTCCCTTCGGACGCCTTTAACGGAACCATCGAGTGGAAGCGGCACAAGGTCGAGGAGACCTGGACCACGGTGCCGATGACCTTCAGCGAGGGCTCGCTCGTCGGTCATCTGCCGAACCAGCCCCCGGCCGGTAAACTCGACTATACCGTGAATATTGCTGCCGGGGACGCTGAATACACCATCTCCAACAAGGGGAGGGCGATTGTCACCCGCTTCAAGGGCGTTGTGCCCGGCTGGGCACTGCTGCCCCATATACTCTTAATGTTCGTCGGTATGCTCTTCAGCACCCGGACCGGGCTCGAGGCGATCTTCAAGCGGGACAACCTGAAGCGCCTGATCATCACTACCTTCACGCTGCTGTTCGTCGGCGGGATGATCCTCGGCCCGATCGTCCAGAAGTTCGCCTTCGGGGCGCTCTGGACCGGTGTGCCCTGGGGCTGGGATCTGACCGACAACAAGACCCTGCTATTCATCATCGCCTGGGGCTGGGCTTTGTGGGCCGTACTGAAGGGGAAGAACGCCCGGGGACCGGCTCTGATCGCCTCCATCGTGACCATCGTCGTCTATCTCATCCCGCACTCGGTGATGGGTTCGGAAATCGACTACAGCGCCGAGGGGATGCTGTAACAGGAACGACCTGAACGACAGGGTCGCAGGTTCGAGTCCTGCCCCCGCTGCCATCTATACCGTCAACGCCGGCTGAGTCCTTTCTTGGCCGGCGTTTCAGTTTGTCTGTGCCGCGTTTCCCGCTGTGTATCTGCGATCATTCCGTAAGAATCATCGTGATCGGTGTCTGATCCTTTCCAGGCGCTGGAGGAAATCGAAGGCCTCAACCCGGTGGCGAAGATCAAGAGGACCAGCGTCTGAGGCGCGGAGCTGCTGGAGAATGCGCCGAGCGGATAAAGTATCTTGCCCCTGTCTTTTATTCGGCCTCCGATGTTTTTTAGGAGGCAGGTAACCACCAAAGGGGAGGTTGGATGTGAAACTGTCTGCCGCTGTGATGCTGATCGTCCCGCTGATGCTGTCCGGCACTCCGAATGTCGGGGCTCAGGAGTGCGGACCGAATTGTCCTATCTGTTCCGGATCGGTCTTCAGCACCGAAACCATGCTCTCGACCAGCACCATCCTGACCCGGGCCCTGGTGTTCCCTGATGGTGAAGAGACCTTCATCACCGGGGTGAAAATGGCCCTCTCGCCCAGGCTCGATGTTGGTGTGAGTTATCTGGCTACCAGCCGTTCGGTGGTCTTCACTGCCCGGACGCTGCTGCTTCAGGAGCAGGAACTCCGGCCTGGCATCGTTGCCGGGATCGGCAGTGTCAGGGCTGATGCGTCGGATCAATCGATCTTTCTCAGCCTGACCAAGAACCTGGAGGACGTACTCGGTCCACCAATCCGGATATCGCTCGGCGCAGCCGGCTACCTGAAAGATGGAGACAGGCTCTACCCGATAGGTACGGTGAGCTATTTCTATAAAGAGAAAGTGCTGCCGTTCATCTCCTACGATGGACTGAACATCAATTACGGGATCTCCCTGTTCCTGTCCGAGACCCTGAATGTCGGTGTGATGTACGTTGAAAACCGATATCTGGGGCTGTCGACCGGATTGCGGATTTCGAGGTAATATCTCACCATCTGAATCGCCTGCATCTCACTCTGTATTCATGGCAGTGACCGGGAGAGTGTTGAACCATGTGGAATGAAACGGATATTAACGATCTGACGGGCAAACACGTGATCGTCACTGGTGCCAACAGTGGGATCGGCCTGGAGACGGCCCGGGCGATGGCGGAAAAGGGCGCCCGGGTGGTCATGGCCTGCCGGAATCTGGAGAAGGGGACCGGGGCGGCAGAATCCATCAGGACGAGGAATCCTGAGGTTGATCTGGAGGTCATGGAACTCGACCTGAGCGATCTTGCCTCGGTAAAGACCTTCGTCGAGTCATACACCGGCCGGTACGACGCCCTCGACTTCCTTATCAACAACGCCGGAGTGATGATGATCCCGGAGCGGCAGGAGACTGCCGACGGATTCGAAATGCAGTTCGGCACCAACCATCTCGGACACTTTGCGCTCACCGGTCTGCTCTTTGATCTGCTCAGGAACACTCCGGGAGCGCGGGTGGTGACAGTGAGCAGCATGGGACATCGATTCGGGAAGATCGATTTCGACAACCTGAACGCGGAACAGTCCTACAGTCCAATGAGCGTTTACGCGGTGAGCAAGCTGGCCAATCTTCTTTTCACCTACGAGCTGCAGCGGCGACTGGAGAAGGCCGGAATCAGGATGGATGCGACCGCCGCCCATCCGGGCTGGACCGGAACAAACCTGCAGAGGCATGCATCGACGCTGCGGTTCATGAACCGGTTCGCCTCTCAGAAACCCCCCATGGGTGCTCTGCCGACCCTCTATGCCGCCCTGTCCGATAGTATGAAAGGTGGGGATTACGCCGGGCCACGTGGACTCATGGAGCAGCGCGGCTATCCGAAAAAGGTGAAGTCGAACGACGCTTCTCACGATGAGGATGTCGCCAGGAAGCTGTGGGAAGTCTCGGAGGAACTGACCGGTGTCAGTTTCGATTTCCACCGGTGAGTTGATGAAGTAGTTTCTATCATCTGCATACATCCCTGACACAACCACCAGGAGTCGTCACATGAGGTCTCTCGCCCCCTTCGCCAGTCTGATCCTTCTTCTCGGAGCCGTTGCGTGCTCCTCGACGGGTAACAATCCGCTCCTCACGGAGTGGAATACGCCCTTCGGCGTGCCGCCCTTCGATGAGATCAGGGAGAAGCACTATCTTCCGGCTTTCCGGACCACCATGGCGGAGCACCGGGTGGAGATCGAAGCCATCGTCAGCACCAGCGAGGCGCCGACCTTCGAGAACACGATCGTGGCCCTGGAGCGCAGCGGCCAGGCCCTGACCAGGGTCTCCAGCGTCTTCTTCGCTGTCGAGGGCGCCCATGGCAACGAAAAACTGCGCGAGATCGCAAGCACCATCGCCCCGGAACTGTCGGCCCACGGCGACGACATCACCTTCAACCGTGATCTTTACGAGCGGGTGAACACCGTCTTCGAGCAGCGTGAATCGCTTGGCCTGAACCCGGAGCAGATGCGGCTGCTGGAGGAGACGAACAAGGCTTTCGTCAGGAGCGGCATCGGTCTCGATGAGGCGACGCAGGATCGCCTGCGTGAGATCAACAGCGAACTGGCCGAACTGTCGCAGACCTTCGGGCAGAACCTTCTGGCAGAGACCAATGATTTTTCGATCCATGTCACTGATGAAGCTGACCTGGGTGACATCCCGGCCAACCTGGTGGCCGCCGCGGCGGCCGAGTCGGAACGACGGGAGTATGACGGCGGCTGGGCCTTCACGCTGCAGCGCCCGAGCATCAACCCCTTCCTGCAGTTCTCTCCGAACCGGGAATTGAGGCGGCAGCTCTTCATGGGATACGCCATGCGGGGCGACAACGACAACGAGAATGACAACAAGCAGATCCTCGGTCGGATGGCCACTCTCCGCGCGGAAGGGGCGGCCCTGAGAGGCTACGAGACCCACGCCCACTTCGTCCTCTCCAACAACATGGCCGAGACCCCGGCCAACGTGTACAACTTCCTCGACCAGATCATGGAACCTGCCCTCAGGGTGGGGAAAGAGGAACGGGCCGCGCTGGAGGAGATGATGCGGGCCGAAGGGATCGATGATGAACTGAAGGGCTGGGACTGGCGCTACTACACCGAGAAGGTGCGCAAGGCGCGGTTCGACCTCGATGAGGAGATCCTGCGGCCCTACTTCCCGCTCGAGTCGGTCCGCGACGGGGTTCTCAGTCTGGCCACCCGCCTGTGGGGCCTCACCTTCACCGAGCTGCAGGATGTGCCGACCTGGCACCCCGACCAGCAGGTCTTCGAGGTGAAGGAGGCCGACGGCTCCCACCTGGGCGTCATGTACATGGACTTCTATGCCCGCGAGAGCAAGTCGGGTGGGGCGTGGATGAACGATCTCAGGCCCCAGTCGCGTCTCTATGGCGACAAGGCGATTGTCACCACCAACTTCAACTTCCCCGGCCCGACGGCCGATACCCCGGCGCTCCTGGCTGCCATCGACGCCTCGACCCTGGCCCACGAGTTCGGTCACGCCCTCCATGGACTCCTCTCCGACGTTACCTATCCCTCCCTCTCTGGGACGGCGGTCCCGCGCGATTTCGTTGAGTTCCCCTCCCAGATCATGGAGAATTGGATGAACGAGCCGGAGGTAGTCCGTGAGTACGCCCGGCACTACCAGACCGGAGAGGTCATTCCCGATGAACTGATCGAGAAGCTTCAGGCAGCGGGAACTTTCAATCAGGGTTTCATCACCCTCGAATACATGGCCGCATCCTACCTCGACCTGGCCTGGCACACCCTCTCCGAAACGGAAGAGCTTGATATCGATGCCTTTGAGACTACCGAAATGGAGCGGGTCGGGATGATCGAGGAGATCATCCCCCGGTACCGGAGCACCTACTTCTCCCACATCTTCTCGGGTGGGTACGCTTCCGGCTACTACGCCTACATCTGGGCCGAGGTCCTCGATAAGGACGCCTTCCAGGCCTTCAAGGAGACGACCCTCTTCGATCGTGAGACGGCCGAACGGCTCCGTCGCGAGGTTCTATCGCGGGGTGGGACCCGGCCAGGGATGGAACTCTATACTGCCTTCCGGGGGCGTGAACCGTCCATCGAGGCGCTGCTCATCGGGCGGGGATTGATCCCGGGCAAGTAGGGGAGGTAGTTGAAAAGACGATTCCGGCGATTCGGCTAAGTTCAGCCAATCCGATAATTGTCCTTGAAGTGTGTCGGAATGCCGCTATGATTGATAATTAAGCACGACGTAGAGGCAGTACCGGATGGACTATTCAAAACAAGCACCGGGGTTACGCGTCATTGCCCGGGTGCTTTTTTGTTTATAGGACACCAGCACCAGCTCCACGTTGTGGTAGTACCCGGCAAATGCTCGGGTTTGGTATGGCGAGCCGAAAGGCTTAGAACAAAGGAATACGATTACAATGGCACAAGGAACAGTGAAGTGGTTCAACGACGCCAAGGGCTTTGGTTTCATCACGCAGGATGATGGTTCCAAGGACTGTTTCGTACACCACTCTGCAATCCAGGGTGAAGGCTTCAAGACTTTGAGCGAAGGCGACCGTGTCGAGTTCGACATCGTTCAGGGTGACAAGGGTCCGGCAGCGGAGAACGTTGTCAAGATCTGACACGACGCCTGGACTGAACACTATCGCGCCCCTTCCGGTTCCGACCGGAGGGGGCGTTTTCTTGAGGTAATCCGTTACACATCCGGAGCGCGCCTGCGCTATACAGGTGACAGGAGGGCAACCGGAGTCCATTCCTGCAAACCGATGGGTGTCGTACGTGGAAACAGCTGATCAGCTGTACGCAGACCTGATAGGCCCGGTGGAGGGCCGCATGAAGAGTGTCGTGGCGGGGATCGTCAACGATCCCGATGACGCGGCCGATGCCTTCCAGAACGCCCTGATCTACATCTGGAAACATCTTCGCAGGATCCACCGCCATCCCAATCCGCACGGCTACATCATCAGGGTCTGCATCAGTTCTTCCTACGATATCCTGCGCAAGGGCACCCGTCGGCGTGAGCGGGAGGTGACCGTTCCAGAAGTGGCTGAGGTAGTTCCGGACCTGGCCATGGTGGAGAGTGGAGCCCCGGTTCCTGACCGGGAAGTGCTGCCGCTCATCCGGGAGGGGATCTCCACGTTGCCCCGAAAGCAGGCCCAGGCGGTACTCCTGCGCCTGCTGGAGGACCAGCAGTTCGATGTAATAGGCCGGGTGCTGGGCTGTTCCGAGGTCACCGCTCGCTCCCATGTCTCGAAGGGGCTGGCGAAACTCAGGGAACACCTGGCCGGGCTCGGGCTCAACCCGGCGGAGGGATGATGTCATGAACGATCAGAACAAGGGATCCGATGACCTCACCCGGCTGGTGAGGGGTATCACGTCCGGGGAACCGGAAGAGGGAGTGGACCGGGTCATGGATGAGAGCCTGCAGGAATTCAGGGAGCAGCTCGCAACCCATCCCTACGTTCGCCGGCTGGAGAGGAGAAGGGGGATCAGGCCGACCAGGATATGGTTCATCGCCGGTCAGCCGGTTGCGGTCCGCTGGGCCGCTGCCGCCCTGTCGGTGCTGATCGTGGTGGTGGCCGGACTGTCGCTCCGGCAGCAGGAGATCGTGCCGGTTGCCTGGGCGGAGGTGGCCGATCAGATGGCGGCGATCGACCGTATGATGATCAGCATGCAGGTCAGTGTCGGGCAGGGGAAGAGGGGAGCAGGGGATATCGCGTCGGAGGTTCCGGCCGAGTTGGAGGTCGGCGCGAGTGAGATACATGAGGCTCCGGCCGCCGCCCGGATCGCACAGGGCGATGAGGTCAAGGTGACCCCCCCGGCCGCCGCCAGAGCGGTGCGGAGTGACGAGGTTCAGCAGGAGGCCGCTCCGACGCCCTCGCGCCGGGAGGCGGTCAAGCCGGAAGCCGCTGTCGAACAGGTGGAGGAGGCAGAAGGGCTGGCAGAAGGGCAGAAGGTCCGGGAGGTCGACATGGACTTCTACCTCTCGAAGGAGGGCGGATTCAGGTGGGATGTGATCACCGACTCACAGCCGGTATCGAGCCTCTTCATCCCTCCCGCCGGTGATTCGATGGTCTGGTTGATGCATGAACAGGCTACCTGGATGGAGATGCCTGTTGATCGAGATCAATCCTCCCGTACCGTCCCGGCCGTCGAGCAGGATCCCGAGGAGTACATCCGACGGTTCATCGCCGGCGGTTATCGGGAACTGGGCGAATCGGTCATCGGGGAGGTCGAGGTGACGGGTATCGAAGTGGACGATCCTCCAGCCGGCGATGAAGGCGTGCTCGAAGGGGTGGGACGACTCTGGATCGATCCTCTCAGCGGTCTGCCGGTGAGGCTCGAGCTGATCGGAACCGTGGAAGGGGATGAAGTGAAGTGGGTGTTCGATTTCCGCTGGGGAGAGCAGGTCGATCCCGAGGCCTTCGTCCCGAAGATCCCCCCCGGCTATACGCCTCCCCCCCGGGAGCCGTAGAGCCCCCTCTGGACAGTGAGCTTTAACTCCCGGGCATCGGCGTCGGTCGGAATCAGGGTGATACCGAGCAGCATCAATCCTGCCAGGATGGGAATCGGTCGGTGCATGGCATGTTCCCCTGTAGGATTATTCTTGATGTGAGATGATTTCGTGATACGGTAGGGTTGAGAACAGAGTTGCTAGTGTCATGTCATGCGACAGTTGCTGCGTGACTGGGCACCAGGTTCACTATCCAGCTCAGGAGTGAACGGCATGAGGCGCCATATAAATCGATTTCTACCAGTGACAATCCTCCTTCTTCTCGGCGCGGTCGGATGCGCGGGCAGTGCCGGGACCGGCGGGACCGCCGGAAGCGGTCAGGCGGCTTCCACTACGGAGACCGCCGCCCCGGCGGCAGGTTTTCAGGGCCTCTGGGAGGGGACCCTCTCACTTTCGGAGGGAAACGCCAGCGCGAGCATGCGGTTCACTCCCGAGGGCAGCGGTTATGATATCCAGGCCTCGGTCAACTACCAGGGACAGGGCGACAATGCCAGTGTTTCACGGGTGACCTTCGAGGGCGAACGATGCACCTTCTGGATGGGCTTCGACACCTTCGGCGTGGAAGTGCTCTGCAAGTCGCGCCTTCAGGATGGAAAGCTGACCGGCACCATCGAGGTTTATGAGGAGGGCATGCTGGTAGACGAGGGAATATTCACCATGGTAAAGCGGTGACAGAAGGGAAGGATTGAAGCATGCCAGTCAGGACCGATGCCGAACACCGGGCGCTCGATGAGCGTCTCAACCTTTTCACCTGGGGATCTGCACTCCTGGTAATGGCGATCCTCTTCCTGATTCCCGGCGTGGACCGCCTGTGGCACTTCCTCGTGCCGTTCGGGGTGGTTTTCATCAGCATGAGCTACTTGCGCAGGATGATGAAGACCCGGCGGGATACAACCGGCCTCATCGCGGGCTGTACCTCCCTCGGCACCGGTCTGCTCGACCTGGTGGGGGTGGATCTGCAGTTCTTCCCCCTGGTGCCGATCATGCTGGCACTGGTCGGCATAAGCCTGATCCTCCATGCCCTGCTGTGCCCGCGACTCCGTGTCGATCCCGATCGGAATGCCGAAGGGGAGGACTGAGGTCAGGAGAAACGGACCTGCTCCCTGATCGGGTAGAGGTCAGGGAGTGAGTACTCCGTTTATCTTCCCGAAGGCCCACTCGAGGTCGTCCTTCCCGATCACCAGTGGGGGCGCGAACCTGATGACGTTCTCGTGGGTCTCCTTGCAGAGGAGACCCTCTTCCTGCATCGCCTCGCAGTACGGTCGTGCAGGTTGGTCCAGTTCCAGTCCGATGAAGAGGCCCCGTCCCCTGATCTCCACGATGTGCGCGTTATCGATGGTGCGCAGCTGCTCGAGGAACCAGGCTCCCAGTTCGGCGCTCCGTTCGGCCAGCTGTTCCTCTTCGATCACTTCGAGCGCCGCCACGGCGATAGCGCAGCCGAGTGGATTGCCGCCGAAGGTGCTGCCATGGTCACCGGGAGTGAACACATCCATCACCTCTTTGCCTGCCAGAAACGCCGAAACCGGGTAGTAACCTCCCGAGAGCGCCTTGCCGACGATCAGCCCGTCGGGCTCGACCTGCTCGTACTGATAGGCGAATAGTTTGCCGCAGCGTCCCAGGCCCGACTGGATTTCATCGAAGATCAGAAGGACGTTGTGTTCCCGGCAGAGGTTCCCGGCGGCTTCGAGGTAGCCGTCAGGCGGGATGCGGATACCCGCCTCCCCCTGGATCGGTTCCACCACGAAGGCACAGGTGTCAGGGGTGATAGCCGCTTCGAGGGCTTCGATATCACCGTAGTCGGTCATCACGAAGCCGGGGGTGAAGGGGCCGAATCCCTCCCGGTACTGCGGTTCACTGGAAGCGGATATGATGCTGATGGTGCGCCCGTGGAAGTTATCACTGCAGACGATGATCTCCTGTTTGCCGGCCTCGATCCCCGAGTTCATCGGCAGGGAGACCTCCATGCCGGTCATGTCGTGGAGCTTCCGGTAGAGGAGGGGGAGCTGGTCGTTGCGGAACGCCCGGCTGGTGAGGGTGACCTGTTCCATCTGCGCCGTTGCGGCTTCCCGGATCCGCGGATGACAATGCCCCTGGTTGACGGCGGAGTAAGCGGCCAGGAAATCGAGATACTTCTTCCCTTCCACGTCCCAGACCCAGATACCCTCAGCGCGGGAGATGATGACATCGAGGGGGTGGTAGTTGTGGGCGCCCAGTTCGTTCTCGATGGTGATGCAGTCGGCTGCTGAAAGAGTAGGTCGGGTCACGGCCTGGTTCCTTTGTGGTGAGGGCGGTGGTGATCGGCGGACGATCACGCGTCCATTGTTGTCCAATTGTGAACATGACATTCTCCTGTTGAAGAGAACGTCCTGATAGCACGTATATTAATTCATTCGGACACCGGAGGCAGTCATAACCGCCCCGGCCCAAGCGCTGGCCGGGCAGGAGAGCTGGAGACACTGTATGATCAAGGTCTCGGTCGAAAACGCGGTCAAGGTATACGGAGACGTCAGGGCGGTCGACGGGGTTTCGCTCGATGCCCGGGGCGGGCAGGTGTTCGCGCTCCTCGGGCCGAACGGCGCCGGTAAGACCACCCTGATCCGCATGCTGATGGATATCACCCGGCCCGACTCGGGGACGATCACCTTCGACGGTGAGATGATCACACCCGATCTCAAGCACCGGATCGGTTACCTGCCGGAGGAACGGGGGCTCTACAAGAAACAGAAGCTGGGGGCGGTCCTCGCCTATTTCGGCCGGCTGCACGGACTCGACAAGGAAACTTCGCTCGAGCGTGCCCGGGAGTGGCTCGGCCGCGTCGACCTGGGGGAGTGGGAGAAGAAGAAGGTCGAGGAGCTGAGCAAGGGGATGCAGCAGAAAGCCCAGATCGTCCTGACCCTGCTTCACGATCCCGATCTTGTCATTCTCGATGAACCGTTCAGCGGACTCGACCCGCTCAACATCCAGGTCATCAAGGAGTTCCAAGGAGTTCATCTCCGAGATGCGCCGGAAGGGGAAGACCGTGATCCTCTCCACCCACCAGATGGCCCAGGTGGAGGCGCTGGCCGATCGGGTGTTCATGATCAGCCGCGGCAAGCGTGTGCTCTACGGCCGACTGGATGAGATCAAGAAGGAGCATGCCGATAATGCGGTCTTCGTCAATGACGAAGTGACCGCCCGTGGTCTGGCCCAGGTAATCCGGGTCGATGAGAACGCCGCCCCCGGTCGCCTGAAAAAAGTGTGGCTGAGGGGCGAGGTGGAGCCGGAGAAGTTCGAGGAGGTGGCGTCATGAAGCGTGCCCTCCTCATCGCCGCCCACGAACTCTCCGTGACGATCAAGCGACCGGCTTATCTGTTCACCATCTTCGGAATACCACTCCTCTATGCTGCCATGTTCGGCATCATCGGTCTCACCACCGCCAAAACGGCATTGAAGATCACACCCCGGGTCATCGCCGTGGTGGATTCCAGCGGCGTGCTCGACCATTCGATCCTGACCGACCTCGAGGTCGAGGCACGGAGCAGGGAAGTTCTGAGCGAGGAGGCACTGCAGCTGCTCTCCGATCGCCTGACCAGGGTCAATCCCTCCACGCTCGATCTCGTATCACAGACCTTCACCGGCTTCAGCGGTACCCTCAGCCTGATCATCATGGCTGATGCCGATTCAGCCAGGGAAACGACCCGACGGGGCGATCTTGACGCCGCTCTCATCATATCGGCCGATTATCTCGAGACCGGACGGGTCTGGGGGTTCAGTCAGTCGAAGAGTTTGCTGGATGATGACGCCGGGAGCGGTCCGGCGGAGCGACTTCTCCGGCGGGCACTGCTGCTCAGTCTGCTCAACGAGCAGCCGGTCGATCCGGCGATCGAGAACCGGATCCTCTCCCCGATGAATTACATGGCCTATGAGATCTCCGCCGCCAGCGATGAGTTCGAGCAGACCGGTATCGCCTCGGAGCTCCGCAAAGTCGCGCTGCCATACGCTTTCTCGCTCCTGCTGCTGATCTCGATCATGATGGGCGGCAGTTTTCTCCTGCAGGGGGTGGCTGAAGAGAAGGAGAACCGCGTCATGGAACTCCTTCTCTCGAGCGTGACGACCGATGAACTGATGTTCGGAAAGGTTCTCGGTCTCGGAGCCTGCGGGCTCCTCCAGATCCTGGTCTGGCTCGGTATGGGATTCCTGCTCCTGGTGGGACTCGTCAGTCAGGATATCCTGCCCGGATTCACGATACCGGTCGATCTCTTCCTGCTCTGTCTCGGGTACTTCCTGGTCGGTTATCTGATGATAGCAAGTCTCATGGCGGGCGCCGGAAGCCTCGGGAACACCATGAAGGAGAGCCAGCAGCTATCCATCATTTTCACAATTCCAGTCTGGTTGCCGATGTTTGCGATAGTGGCGATCCTGGCTGAACCGCTCAGCATCCTGTCGCGCATTTTCGCCTGGTTCCCGCTGACAAGCCCGGTGACCATGATGCTGCGATTGCCATCCGGACAGGTGCCGTGGTGGGAGATTCCGCTGACCTTCGGGATCCTGATAATCTTCACCTGGTTCTGCCTCAAGTTCGGAGCCAAACTCTTCCGGCTGGGTTCACTCATGTACGGGAAGCGGCCCAGTCTGCCGGAGATCGTCAGGTGGATGCGGCAGGCCTAGCGCCCTGTCACGCGCCAGGACGACTAAATAATTATTGCAGGACCGGCATCCCCATCGCCGGCCAGATGATCGCCAGGAAGAGCGCCAGCACCGCGATGAGCAGGATGCTGGCCGGAATACCCGCCTTGAAGAATTCTCCGGTGGTGAACTGGTTGCTGGTGTGGGCGATGGCGTTGGGAGCCGCGCCCACGAGCAGGAGGAAAGGCATGCCGGCGGTCACCAGACAGGCGAACAGGATCACCTCGGACGAGACGCCGACGTAGGGCGCGATGGTGAGCGCCACCGGCATCGTGATGGCGATAGCGGCCACGTTCATGATCACATTAGTCATCACCAGCACGAAGACCGAAATCCCCAGGATGAAGATCAGCGGCGGCGTGTCGAGGAACATGCTCAGCCAGTGGATGGCGAGCCACTCGGCGGTTCCCGTCTCCCACAGGCAGAATCCGATGCTCATGGCTCCGCCGAAGAGGAGGATGATGTTCCAGGAGGTCCCCTCCAGGTCCTCCAGGCGGAGGATCCTGAAGAGGAAGAAGAGCACGGTGGAGACGAGGATGATGGCAGCCTTGTCGAACGCTTCGAGAGCCGGGATGAATTCCCTGAGACTCAGTACCAGGATGGTGCCGAAGACCAGGACGAGAGCGAGGATCTCATTGCGGCTGACCGGGCCAAGACTGGCATACAGGCGGTCTACTCGCGCACGGAGACCGGGAATGGTCTTCTTTTCCGGCCGGTACCAGAGCATGAAGAAGCCCCAGAGCAGGATCACCATCAGCGCCCCGACCGGGAGCATGTACCAGGTCAACTGGAAGAAGCTGACCGAATGTCCGGTGATGTCGTTGAAAAATCCGATCGCTACCGCGCCCCGGGCCGCGCCGAGCAGGGTGATGATGCTCCCCGCGCCCGCCACGAAGGCCATCCCCATGAAGAGCCCTTTCCCGAACTTCGTCGGTCCGGGCTCATCGGTGTAGAGGGCATAGATCGCCATGAAGAGGGGGAAGACTGTTGCCGCCACCGCCGTATGCGCCATCACCAGGGTGAGGGCGGCAGTCATGACGAAACAGCCGAGGTAGATCATGCTCGTTCGCTCACCCACCAGGGAGAGCATCTTGTAGGCCAGGCGCCGGGTCAGCCCGGTCTGGGTGAAGACCATGCCGAAGATGAGGGAGCCGAAGATGAACCAGACCGAAGGGACCATAAAATCGGTGAAGGCGTCCTCGGCCGGCCGGATCAGGAAGAGGGCCTGGACGACACCAATGGTGATGCTCGTTACGCCGATCGGGACGACTTCGGTGACCCACCAGGTCGCGGCCAGGAAAAAGAGCGCCAGGGCGGCCTTCCCCTCCTTGGTCAGGGGAAAGACCTCTCCCTGGGGATCGATGGCGTCGGCCGGAACCGGCGCGAAATAGACCAGAAGGAAGAGTCCCACCCCGAGCAGGATGAATCCGATCCTCTTCCAGTCGACCGGCTCCTTCCCGACCTTCGGGCCGAGTCGGGATAACGCCACCCGGGGCCTGTCGCCCGGAGATCCCGCATCGGTCGCGGGAGCCGTGGTTTCCGGTGTCTCGGTGTTGCTCATGAGCTGTCAGCCTTGCCGGATGCCGGGTTCTGGTTCAGAAGATCAGGTGACGAGTTGAACGAGTTCTTGAAAGACATCGACCGATCGGACCACCCCGACCAGCTCGCCCTTACTGATGACCGGGAGATGACTCAGATTGTAAGCGACCATCTCGTACATCGCTTTGACGCAATGATCATCCGCGTCGATCAGGATGTCGTTGGGCTGCATGACATCGGTGATCGGACGGTCGGCCTGGTCGACGATACTCTTCACCACCCGGTCGTAGGTGAATTCCGAGAGATTCGGATCGAGCCCGACCTCGAACGGTTTCGTCCGGTAATCGAGCGGCTGGGCGATGTACGATGCAGGCTCCAGCCCGCGCATGATGTCCCGGCGCCGCACGTATCCGACCATCACGCCGATGGCGTCGAAGACCAGGATGACCCGGGGGAGGGATTTCTTCCGGTCCACTTCAAGCTGGGCTTCCTCGATGACCCTGATGGCTTCCCTCAGGGTTGCGGTATCGGTCACCGAGGGGTACAGCTCGATGGGGATCATGATCTCACCGACTCGCCTGGTAGGCATGGTTGTCACCACCCCTTCTTCCGCATGATATCGGAGAGTCGTTCTTCGATACGCTTGTCCATGAGACTCGACTTCTTCGTGGCGGCGGTCTCGATCCGGTCGACCAGGGTGTCGATGTCCGCCGGTTTCTCAAGGAAGTCGAGGGCGCCCTGTTTCATCGCCTCGACCGCCTGGCTCAGCGTCGACTGGCCGGTGAGGAGGATGATCTGCAGGTCGGCGTTGATCTCGAGCAGCCGCCTGAGTGTTTCGGTGCCGGTCAGGCCGGGCATGGCCATGTCGAGCAGGATGGCGTCGTATTCCTTTGCCTCCGCCCGTTCGAGGGCGCTCTCCCCGCTGGCGGCCGTATCCACCTTGAGGCCGCGCGACTCGAGCCGTTCGGCCAGCACGTCCAGGAATTCCTCCTCGTCATCGACCAGCAGAATCCAGGTGCTGCTCATTGTCATTCTCCTTCTTTACGGGCCGCGGCGGTCACGAGCAACTGGGCCAGCACCTCGATCTTCAACGGTTTCATCAGGTAGTCGTAGGCGCCCAGTTCCATGCCCCTCTCAGCGTCCTGGGCCGATCCGTGGCCGGTCAGCAGGATCACCTCCATCTGCGGATAGGCATTCTTGATCCGCTGGATGACTTCCAGCCCTCCGAGTCCCGGCATCTTGACATCGAGCAGTACCACATCACAGGGGGTTTCTTCAAGCCAGGCAAGCGCGTCTGCTCCGGTGTTCACACCCCGGGCCTGAAATCCGCGCAGGTTAAGGCGTTCCTCGAGGGCGCTGGTCAGTTCTTCTTCATCATCCACGATCAGAACGCGAACCGGTTCCATGCGCTACTCCTGGTTGATGTCCTGACCACCGGGCAGGGTGACGGTAAAACAGGTACCTTCACCGACCGTGCTCTCCACGCTGATGCGGCCGTCCAGCTTCTCGATGATCCCGTAGGTGATGGAGAGGCCCAGTCCCGTTCCGGCGCCCTTCTTGGTCGTGAAGAACGGATCGAAGATACGGTCCAGATTCTCCTCCGGGATGCCGGAACCATCGTCGGCGACACTCACGACCACCATTCCCTCTTCCTCCTGCAGGACACCGATCATGATATGACCGCCGTTGTCCACCGCCGCGAAGGCGTTGTTCAGGAGGTTCAGGAACACCTGCTGGAGCTGCCCCCGGTCGCTGTAGACCGTGGCCTGCTCCTCCGGGAATTTGAAGTCGACATAGATCTCCCGGTACTCGGCTTCCTTCTCCAGGAATCCGAAGACCTCCCTCAGGAGCTGGTCGAGGTCTACATTCTCCCGCTGCACCTGCATGTGTCGGGCGAAACCGAGGAGCCGGTGGGTGATCCCGCCGCACCGGTCGGCAGACTTGAGGACCGAGTTGACCAGATCGATGAGCTTCTGCCTCGGCGGCATCTCCTCGGAGAGAGAGAGCAGGTCCTGCATCAGGCCCGCCTTCTCGGTGATGATCGAGAGCGGATTGTTGATCTCGTGGGCCACGCCGGCGCTCATGCGGCCGAGCGACTCCATCTTGTTGGTGTACTCCATCTTGTGATACATGAGGGCGCGCAGTCGGTCGGCCCCCCGCAGCTTCCTGATCATGTAGATGGAGCCGGAAATGATCACTCCGAGGATGAGGACGATACTGATCAGGAGGAAGAGCCCGAGATCGCGACGAAGTTCCACCCACTCCGCGGGGAGAGCGGAACTGGAGCGCAGCAGGACCAGCCGGAAGGAGGACCGCTCGATCGGGGCGTAGCTGACGATCAGGGGTTCCCCGTTGTCAGCCTCCAGTTCCACCAGCTCCGGCTGGAGACTCCGGGGTAGTTCGGGCAGGTCGGCCCGCTCCAGGACGTCGCCGCCCGATCGGGACGGCGTCTGCAGGATGTTATCCCGGTTGATGATGAAGGCGTCGCCGTGAGGCTGGATCACGAGTGACTGCACCAGCCGGTTCAGGACGTCGGTATCGATCGTAGCCCGGAGGACGAACTGGTGTCCGGCTCCGAAACCCTGCCTGACGGCGATGACGAAATGAGGGAAATTGCGGTACCCCATGAAGACATCGCTGACATGCACCCCCCGCATGCTGACCTCGTGGAACCAGGTCGATTCCTGGTAGTCGACTCCTTCCAG
>JALGWK010000307.1 GCA_025774205.1 bacterium | reverse complement strand
CTCCAGGTAACCGCTGTTGTCACCGTGCATGATGCCCCAGAAGGTGTTGTCGTCGATCTGGAACTGGAGCCACTCATGCCCGCCGGCGGTGTAGGCGAAATCCCAGGTGTCGATAGTGTAGGCCCGTTTGATGAGCCCCATGCCCCCATCGAAGTACCACGGATTGTTGAGGATGTACTCGAGGGCCCGATCCATCGACGGGAGTATGGCTTTCAGCCACTCATCATCAGGTCCAGTTCTCCCGCTCGCAGGGCAGCTTCTCGGGGAAGGTGGTGAAGTAGTCGAAGATCCGACCGGTGGCCGACTGCGTCTCGGCGAAGTGTTCGACCACACTGGTCGCGTCCGCGTGGAAGTAGCGACCGGTCCGGAGCATGTCGCAGTGGTCGCGAATCCAGAGGGAACTGGCGTCAGGCGTCCGGAATCCGCTCACCTTCCGTCCGTCGACAGTGAGTTCCATGATGTCCTGCTCGAGGAATGAGCGGACCATCGGCAGCAGGGCGTCGAGTTCACCGGTATCGGTCGTGATCGAGATGGAATGTTCCATATGCGTCCCGGGGATGCAGCAGGGCGTCGAGTTCACCGGTATCGGTCGTGATCGAGATGGAATGTTCCATATGCGTCCCGGGGATGCGGAATGACGGGTCGGTGACTGATCCAATCTGTTGAGCGTACCATCAGGTATGAACCATGGTCAATTCTCCCGATTGAGAAGACCTCTCCGCCCCGCCGGCGGGGAGCGACTTTCCCTGATCGATGGTCTGCGATACCATCGATGCAGACGATCTTCTCATAGTGCGATCGTTTCGTGTTTTCACCGATACCACGGTAGAACAGGGAGTGAACCTGATGACCTGCAGCCAGACCGGGAATAGCGAGTCTTTCGGGAATCTGTCACGACGCCGATTCATCGGTACATCGGCTTCAGCCGCAGCCGGTTTCATGCTGCTGCCGGGCTGTGCCGGCACCAATCGCAGCAATTTCAACGGGGTTCAGATCGGCGCCATATCCTACAGCTATCGGGATATGCCCGGCACGGCGGAGGACATCCTCGGATATCTTCTCGAAGCGGGTCTCGGTTCGGTTGAGCTGATGGGGAACACCATCGAGCAGTTCGCGGGTATCTGGAGAGGTTCGAAGCTCTTCGCGCGATGTACAACAGCGAAGGCGTCGATATCCACATCGCCAAACTGGGCAGCCACAGCTGGCCCGAAGGAGAGATCGATTACGCCTTCAACGTCGCCAGGGTACTGGGCGCTCGTGGTATCTCCATGGAAATATCGGAGGAGGCGGCCGGGATCATGGCCCCCCATGCCGAAAGGCATGGCCTGTACACGATCTTTCATCAGCACGGCCAGGTAGCTGAACCGGATTTCTCCTTCGACGACTACCTCTCTCACGGTTCGAGCCTGATGCTCAACTTCGACGCCGGCCACGCCTTCGGTTTCACCGGGCGTCATCCCAACGAGACGATCGAGCGATACCACGACCGGATCGTGAGCATCCACCTGAAGGACAAGACCGGTCCCGATTCGGAACCCGCCAACAGGAACATGCCCTGGGGTGAGGGTGAGACTCCCATCGCCGACATCCTGCGTCTCATTCAGAGCAGAAGGTGGCCGATCCATGTGGATATCGAACTGGAATACCCGGTTCCGGAAGGTTCCACATCTATCGCCGAAGTCAGGAAATGTGTCGACTTCTGCCGGGACATACTGGGCTGATCGCATGAGATCGGTGATCCTTTGTGCTCTGCTCCTGCTGGTGTCGTGCGCCGGTGATAGATCCCCGGCCCTGATAGAGCTGGAGATCGACGATCTTCCTGAGAGGGTCACCGCCCTGGCTGTCGGAGACGCGGACGGGAACGGTCGCCCCGATCTGATCAGCGGTGACGGACGCTGGTTCAGGAAGGAGGAAGGCGGCATCGGGTACGATCCCGGCTCGGTCCGGATCCAGGAGTTCCACGGAGGAAGCCTGAGGGAGATCCATCGGCTCGAGGTCCCTGCCCCCCTGGTCGAAGCTGCGGTAGCCGATGTGTCCGGGGATAAGGGGCCCGAGATCATCCTGGCACTCGGCTGGCAACAGTACGTGGAAGGGGCGTCGATCCATCTCTGGACCCTGCGCGACAGGGACGGGGAGTGGCAGATCGAAGTGATCCATACACTGCCCACTCCACGGAGCCAGGTGACCTCGTTCCAGATCGTCGATCTGAACGGAGACGGCCGGAAGGATATCCAGCTCAGCTACTTCACCAGCAAGTACTTCATCGAAACAGCGCAGATGGTGTGGACCGGGGAAGCCGGCTGGAAGGTAACTATCCTTCCCGAGGTGAGGATGGCCATGAGCCGGCTGGCATACCGGCGCTCTGACCGCGAACCGCTGATACAGATCGTGGGCAGGACCTACGGCGACAGCCTCGGCGATCTCGGTGACCTCTTCATAGAAGCAGAGAACGGGATCCGGATCGATCTTCCCGCGTGGCAGGGGATCAACACCCTCGCCCGGTCTGACCTGGACGGTGACGGTCTGACCGAGGTGCTTCTCTCCGACGGCTGGCACATGAACTACGGCCGGTTGGCGAGAGCCCGATTGGCCATACTTCACCCGGCGGCGGAGGGCTTCGCCTACGAGTTGATCGAGGACGTGACCGGACAGAACCGGATTTACCGGATCGCGACCGCGGACATCGCCGGGGACGGCGGGCTCGAGATCGTCGCTGCCGGCAACATGGGATTGAGGATATGGCAGCATAACGGCGGCCGGTACCGGGCGTTCTCACCGGAGGGGACAATCGGAGGTCCGTTCGCCCTGGCGGATATCCGGGGCGACCGCCGGCCCGAACTGATCGTCGCGGGATCGCCCCCCGTGATCTACACGTTTGCTCGACGATTGCCATGGTCGGAGGAACTCGGCGAGGAGATTTATCCCGCCGACCTGGAGCCGGAGGACCTGATCGGTCGACCGGCGCCCGCCCTCGTCACCGATGCCTGGCTCAACAGCGAACCGCTCTCGCTCCAGGATCTCGGGGGGAAGGTGATCGTCCTCGATTTCTGGGCCACCTGGTGCGGGCCGTGCAGGGAGATGTATCCGGTCCTGTCGGAGTGGCATCGCGAACTGGCAGACGATGGTCTGGTGGTGATCGGTATCACGAAGTACGACGAACAACAGAGGGATCTCGAAGCGGTCCGGATGTTCCTTGATTCGGAGGGACTCGACTATCCCGTCGCGGTCGGCACGGGTAACGGGACCCACCTCCGATACGCGGTGGGGCCCATCCCCCATACCATCGTCATCGGCCCGGATGGAGTGGTCAGGTACAGCCGGGTGGGAGCCGCTGATCCGCGTGACGCGGAACCGGTCATCATGGAACTGCTTCTGCAGCTGATATCCGCTTCGCGAGACCTTCGATGATCGCCTGCCTCGATCGATCGAGAGGGACGGCAGGATCGACCAGAGCCTGTTCGATGCCTCCCAGGTTCGCCACCCTCGCCATCAGGGCATGAGTTCCGGTATAGGTACGCGTCCTGCCGGCCCCCATCGCCTGCAGCAGGCCGCTGGCCTCAAGTCGTCCCAGATCGTTGGTGGCGGTCGCGATGGACACATCGGTGAGACCACGATAGTACCGGTTCGAGACCTCCCGCCCGAAGAAGGCGTCGAAGAGCGCATCAGCGAATCTCGGCGGACCGGAGAGGTCCTCGATGGCGATGTCCTCAAGGATCGTCCATACCTCCCGTTCAACAGCCTGGCGGAGCGAAAGAGCGTCCACCTGGAGCCGCTGGGCATCTGCGAGGCAGGTGAAGGCTCCATAGTAGTCATCACGGTGGGCGCCCCAGTATTCCTCCAGGCAGGTGAACTCAGGGATCGTGTAACCGCCCCGGTACATCGCCAGCGAGGCCAGGATCCGCGCCGTCCTGCCGTTCCCGTCCGCAAATGGGTGGATACCTGCCAGGCGCACGTGGATGAGCGCCGCGAGTACCGGTGGTTCGATCCCGGCCTGATGCTCTTCGGCGAAGACTGAGAGTCCGGTAACGAGTTCAGAAACAGCCTCAGGTGGAGGTGGTGTGTAGATGAGTCGCCCTGTTCCGGTATCGACCACATGCACCTGCCCCGTTCGGAAGCGGCCGGCACCAGCGGCGTGGGAACCGGCCAGGACTCTATCGTGGATACCGAGGATCAGTTCCGTCTGCCAGGTGAAGGCGACATCGTCCGCCCGTCGAAGCACGAACGACAGGGCGTTCCGATATCCCTCGACAAGCTGCGCGTCATCCTTCGAGACCGCTGGTGGTCTGTCCCCCGCCAGGATACGACGGACCTCATCGACCGTGACCGGCACCCCCTCCATCGATGTGGATGCGGCGACAGAGGCCGATTCCAGTTCTCGACGCAGTCGTCGCGCCCAGCGACGCGGAAGCACGCCCCGTGTGTCCAGTATTCCTTTGAGTTCGGCGATTCGGCTCAGGTTGGCACGGATATCATCGGTCAGGGTCCAGCGATACATACCGGCACC
>JALGWK010000306.1 GCA_025774205.1 bacterium | reverse complement strand
ATTTATGACCAGTGATTCAGCGGGTTCCATTCTCCCGCCAACAAGCCGATGAATCAATCCTGTTCAGTCTCCGGGGAGTAGAGAAGTGGTGCTTTCCAGCCTGAGGGAATCCCTCAACGGGTTTAAGGCCCAATCGTTTGCAGGCAGGCAGGCAGGTACTCCAGCGGCAGTGATCAGGGATCTTCTGATGGTGGTGGCGGTTCCGCTCCATAGAAGATCCAGTCATAGATCGCGCTGGTCAGACGCCAGTCCGGCGTTCCGTCTTTCGGCATGCGCTCACCGGTGCCGCCCACGGACGATTGGGTTCCTTCCAGTTTGTGCAGGAGATAGCTGCTGTCAGGTTCGGCAGGTTCAACTCTATCCAGAAGGGGCACCTGGGTACTGGGGACATCCACGATGTTCGCGTAGCTCTGTCCGCTGGTGAGGTCCAGGCCTTCTGATGCCGTTTCGGCATCGTGGCATCCCGAGGTCGCACAGACGTCATCGAGTTCAGCTTCGATGGCGTTCCAGGTTGGGGGAACCCCGACCGGATCCCCAACCGGGTCACCATGGTTGCATCGATTATTGCAGCTGACCATGCCGAGAGCCAGGGCGGTATAGGGGATCGTAAGCGCCACCCGCCTGAGCAGCCCTGGCCAATCTACCGGCGTCACCCGGCCTGAGTAGCCCAGCCGCGCCAGTTGCCGACTGATCCTCAATTCGAATGAGAGGCGTGTGATCGTCCGTAACTGCTCCTCGACGGCGCTCAGGGCCTCCTTCCGCATGGCGTCGGCGAATTCCCTGACCTCCTCCTGGCCCGGGGCACCGTCTCTTTCCTCGACGAAGCGGCAGCAGTCCTCCAGATTCCCGATGGTGTCCCGGTTCACCCGGCGGATCAGGGAAACAATCCGATGTCTCAGGTCACCCGAGACCGTTTCCGGGTGGAACCGGTGCGTCAAACTCAGGCGATATCCGAGGTCCTGGGCAGCCCGGATGATGGGCCGGTCCCAGAAGTGCCGATCTCCCAGGGCATCCAGGAAGAGACGGAAGACCGCTTCTGCGGCCGGGTCACTGATCGTGTAGTCCCGACCCCGGTAATCACCGGAAATGCGCCCTTCGGCGATCATCCTCTCTTCAAGGGCCGTGCCGGCATAGAGTTCGGCACGCGCGATCTCGACCGGCATGTGATCGCACCTGGCCAGGAAGGCCAGATTCTCTCTGAGATCGACGACCGTCGTTTCGGGATCGAAGAGCAGCAGGTTGAAATAGGAGTAGATGCCGAGCCGGTCGAGGATGGCCAGGGCCCGCTCGTTGTCCTCCCGGTTGTTCTCCCGGTTTAGAACCCGCAGACCTGACACAGCGTGGGATTCGATGCCGACATATGTCCGTACCAGCCCTTTCGAACGAAGGTAGGTGAAGAGATCCTCCTCCACGTGTCGGGGACGGCACTTGATCATGAACGCGAAGGGTTCTCCGATCCGTTCCTCCGCGGTATCGAGTATCTGACGGCAGCGCTCCAGAGCCCGGTGACGATCGGGATGGATGAAATCATCGTCGTGGAAATTGAAGATCCGGACGCCTGACGTCCGATGCAGTTCGGCCATCTCCTCGGCGATCAGCTCAGGTGAACGCATCCTGAACCTGGCCCCTGAAACCTGCCCCTGCCAGGCGCGGATCGAACAGAATGAGCAGTTACCGGTGCATCCCCGGCTGGATACGAGCGGGGCGCTCGGAATCCCGAGGAACCGATCGGGACGTCTTCTTGTCGGATGGGAGAGACTGTCGAGCGGTGTGATCCGCTGCGCCGGACGATGTTCGACGCGACCGCCGTGATCGCGCCAGGTTATCCCGTCGAGTGATCCCGGCGGCTGATCACCCTTCGCGAGCAGTTCAGCCAGCCCCGTGATCCGGGCCTCTCCCTCATGATGCAGGATCGTGTCGAGGCCGGGCACGTCGCGCATGATCTCGTTCGACCTGAGATTGGCGAAATGCCCGCCGGCAGTGATATGACCTGCGAAACCAGCTGTCCTGAGCTTCTTCACCAGTTTGAAGTACTCGTAACAGCGTCTCTGAAAGACGAGTGAGAGACCGACGAGACCGGTATCCTTCCGCACGATCTGACGGACGATACCGGGGATATCGCGGCTGCTCCTGAAATCAGCGATCCGGCACCGGTGGCCGGTCTGTTCGAGGGCAGAAGCGAGGTACCTGATCGAGAGGTTCTCTTCGATGTCAGGACCGACGAGGAATACGTTCATGCTGAGACCTCCAACCGGAGGGTACCGAGGAATAGTCGGGTTCCCATGCAACTCTATATCGAGTTGAGTTTACCACAACCCCCGGGGGAATTAAAGTCCTTCATCTTCGATCAGCGGCTATCTTCGATCATTAGCCTGATAAGCGGTATCAGAAGTGGAGAAGGTGATATACATGAATGAATCTTGATCATCGTTATTATACTTGAATACAGCTGTACCGTTTCCATAGAATGATTGTGAAGGTAAAATATTCATATATGATTCTTAATAACTCATATTACCATTATAAATAACAATACAGTTGTAGTTGAGGTCTTCTGTTGCTGATAGAATTCTGATATTCTCTGAAGAGTCTTATACTGCGTCAATAACAGCCTGCCGACGTTCGGCCATCGGCCAGTCTTCAGGAATCAGACGATTCGCAGGGCGGTGGCCAGGAGCCAGGCCCCTCCCGCCAGAAGCAGTCCCCCCATGATCCTTCGCATCCAGAGTGAGCCGGCAGCAACCTGCTTCGATTCGATCAGCCACCGGGCGGCCCCCGCCGACGTACCCGCGATCAGCAGGAGTATGGAGTGACCCACGGCGTATACGAACAGCAG
>JALGWK010000305.1 GCA_025774205.1 bacterium | reverse complement strand
GCGGCGGTCGCCGTCATGCTCGAGCCCCCGGAGCGGGTGTCATGATCGTGTTGACCGGCAGCGAGATGCAGGCCGCGGACAGGCAGGCCATCGACGGGCTGGGGATCCCCTCCCTGGAACTGATGGAGAGGGCGGGCGAGGGAGTGGCCCGGATCGCGGAGAGACTGGCCGGGGAGGATGACACCCCCATCATCATCGTCTGCGGGAAAGGGAACAACGGCGGAGACGGATTCGTGGCCGGCCGGCTGCTGGCGGGATCGGGTCGGGCGGTCGAGGTCTGGCTGGCGGCTGATCCCGATGAACTCTCGGGAGACGCCGGGACCAACTGGATCCGACTGCACGAGGAGGGGCCCGAACTGCCGGGGGAGATAACCCTTCTGCCCATCGGCGCCGGATCGGTGAATGCCGGGGCGCTGGCTGATCGATGGCGGGAGGGATCGGTCGTGATCGACGCGCTCTTCGGCACGGGGATCACCGGCGCGCCGCGGGAACCGGGGGCCTCCCTGATTGCGGCCATGAACCTCACCGGCCTCCCGATCGTGGCGGTGGACATCCCCTCGGGTGTCGACGCCGACAGCGGAGCGACAGAGGGAGAAGCGATCCTGGCCGAGGTCACGGTAACGATGGCCTTTCCGAAGCAGGGACTCCTCCTCCATCCCGGTCGGGAGCACGCCGGCCTGATCGAAGTCGTGGATATCGGGATCCCCCCGGAGGCGACAGTGGATCGTGAACTCCAACGGGAAGTGCTTGACCATCAGTGGGCCCTCCTGCGGCTCCCGGCCAGACCCGCAGACTCCCACAAGGGAGCCTACGGACGGATAGTGGCCATCGCCGGTTCCAGGGAGATGATGGGGGCCGCCAGGCTCGTCTGCGCCTCAGCCGCCAGGGTCGGGGCCGGACTCGTCCGGCACGCGGCCCCGGAGAGCCTGCTCTCGATCGCCCATTCAGGCCGCGCGGAGATCATGGTGATCCCGCTGCCGGACAACGGCGCCGGCCGATTCGTTCCGGAAGGTCTGGCAACCCTTCGCGGAACCCGCGACTGGGCGGATGTCATCGCGATCGGGCCGGGAATCGGGACCGCGGAGGACACGGCCCGGTTCTTCGCCGGGGTACTCGAGGAGGGGGGCGGCGGCTTACCCCTGGTCATTGACGCTGACGGGCTCAATCTGCTGGCTGTCGATCCGGAGCTCAGAACGCGATGGGAGGGACCGGTCGTGCTCACGCCCCACCCCGGTGAAGCAGCGCGGCTCCTCGATTCGACCACCGCGGATATCATCGGAGACAGGGTCTCGGCCGCGGTCGAACTCGGGCTTCGGTATGACGCTGTCACGGTCCTCAAGGGAGCCCCGACGATCGTGGCCGCCCCCGACCGACGGATTGCTCTCTGCCCGCTCGGGAATCCGGGGATGGCCTCGGGGGGAAGCGGGGATGTGCTCACCGGTGTGATCGCCGGCTTCATCGGGCAGGGTCTCTCGTCGTGGACAGCCGCAGCCCTGGGAGTGTACCTGCATTCCCTGGCCGCTGACCTGGCGGCGCTCGACCTGGGGATGTGGAGTCTCCTCGCCGGCGATATCCTTGATTACCTTCCGGCAGCCTTCGGTCACCTGGAGGCCTTTCCCGAGCTCGACATCCTCGCCGAAGGGGTGTGGCTGTGAAGAGGCGCCGGGGAGGGAGATCGACCCGACATCGTCTGAGCCGGGAGGATCGAGCCAGACTGAAACGGCGGGTCATCCGGGATAAGCAGGTCTCTCTCGCGTCCAGGCGTGAACCCTCACTCTCGCCGCCGGCGATCCGGATCGCGGGAGGAGCCGCAGGCGTGATCGTCGTGGTCCTCATTCTCTCCCAACTGCTCGGTGGCGAGCGGGAGTCCGTGACGGGTGAGGATCCGGCCGGAACCGACAGTGGCGCCTGGATGGTGGAGGTTGAGGCCAGAGCCCGGGAACACGCCCTCGGCCTCGGTCTCAGGGATACCTGGATCATCCCCCATCCCCCGGGGAGCCCCGAGGGTGACTCCACGGTGACCGTTATAGAATTCCGGGTCCCCGGTGACATGCATCTGGAGGTCCTCAACCTGGAACTGACCCGGGCGGTGGAGATGGCCGGAGGCGTAGTGGTGCGCGGGATCGAGCTGAACGATGCCCGGGTGGAGCTCGAGATTGCGTGGCATGGCCGGAGGACGCATCGTTTCGTACTGCAGCGATATTCAGGATACCTGCGTCACGTCGGCAGGATCGGAATCGTCATCGATGATTTCGGCCGGGCGTCGCAGGCAATGCTGTCGGGCTTCGCCGGACTCGGAGTACCCTGGACAGCTACCATCATCCCGGGAACACCGAACAGCACCGGACAGGCCGGATACTTCGCTGCCAGGGGCATCCCGTTCCTGCTCCACATGCCGATGGAACCGGAATCGGGCGAGGAGTGGGACCTCGGCGACGGCGCCATCTATATTGAGACACCGCGGGAAGAGGTGACAGACCTCATCGGGGCGGCTATCGATGATGTTCCGGGCGCGGTCGGCCTGAACAACCACATGGGCTCGAGGGTCACGCAGGAAACATCGATCATGCGGGCAGTGATGGCGGACCTGCGGGAGCGTGGGCTCTTCTTCCTCGACAGCCGGACTACGGGGGCCTCGATCGCTGCCGACGAGGCCGAGCGGGCGGGGATCCCGTGGGCGATCAGGGACATCTTTCTCGACCCGGAGGATGAAGTGAGGATCATCGAAGAGCAGTTCCGACAGGCGCTCGTTCTGGCCCGGCGGAATGGAAGCGCCATCATGATAGGCCATCCGCGGACAAATACCCTCCAGACCCTCCAGCGCCTGATCCCCGCGGCCCG
>JALGWK010000304.1 GCA_025774205.1 bacterium | reverse complement strand
GCCATCCAGATCGCGCGACACCGGGGGGCCGAGATCCTCGGGACCGCCTCGGCCGCCAAGCATGATTTCATCCGGGAACTCGGTGTCGATCACGCCATCGATTACCGGCAGCCCGACTGGGCTGACGAGGTGAAGGAGATCACCGGCGGGAAGGGGGTCGAGATGATCCTCAATCCCCTCGGCGGCCCCGGCCTGAAGACCGATTTCGGGCTCCTGGCGCACACCGGGCGGCTGATCGCCTATGGAGTTTCATCGGGAGCCCGGGGCATGAGCCGGAACCTGCCGAAGGCTATCTGGAACATCTTCCGAACCCCGAAATTCAGTCCACTTCAGATGATGATGAAGAACAAGGGCGCCTTCGGCGTGCATATCGGCCACCTGTGGCACCGGCAGGACATCCTCTCCGGGGAATTCGCCGATATGCTGGAACTGCTCAAGGGAGGAGTCCTCAACCCGATCATCGACACCACCTTTGCCCTGGAGGATGCGGCGACAGCGCACCGCTACATCCAGGACCGGAAGAACCGCGGCAAGGTGGTCCTGACGGTCTGACCCGGACGGTTCGCCCTCGGGGTGGCTTCAGGTCCGGGCGGTTCGGGACGGGGGCGGTCTCACACCCGGGCGTTTGCTTCACAGGACGCTATGGTCTGTCGGCCATCTGGAAGAGGGTCAGATAGACGACCAGAGTGGTCCGATAGAAGGCTTCGTAATCGATTTTTTCAGGCACATCAGCCGCCGTATGGGCCCTCCCCGCCGCTCCCGAACTGTGGAGGTAGACCGTCGGCACGCCGGCATTGACGAAGGCGGAGTGGTCGCTCGCGCCCGGACGGGCCGGTGTCGGGGTCTGTTCCTCGATCCCGAATCCCCCGTAGAGCCGGTCGGCATCCACCAGGAACTGCTGGAAGATCGGGGTGCTGGCGCCGCCATCCATGGCGAGCCGCGGCCCGGTGCCCACCATGTCGAGGTTCATCATGCCTGCCACCTGCGAGATGGGGCGGGGGGGATTGGCGGCGAAGTATTCCGATCCGAGCAGGAAGTGCTCTTCACCCGCGAAGAGGACGAAACAGACCGATCGGCGCGGTTTGACCGCCGACCGGGCCATCGCTTCGGCCATGGCCATGACCATGACACTGCCGGAGGCGTTGTCGTTGGCGCCCTGGAAGACGATCCCGGCCTGCTGACCCACATGGTCGAGGTGCCCGCCGACCACGATGTATTCATCCGCGACCGACGAATCACTCCCATCGATCCAGCCGACCACATTCCAGGTGCTCGTCGCGGCCGTGTACTCGGCGCCGGCCTCCATCGTGATCCGCGTCTTCAGTTCGAAGGAGAGGGGGGCGCCGGTGTCGGTGATCCGTCGACGGACCGAAGTCGCGGTGTAGGGGAAGCCGTAGAGGAGGTCGTCGGCAATCCGGTTCCTGATCGAGAGGATCGGCATCCGCTCCTGATGGACACCCTCCTGTCCGTGGTAAACACTCACGATCGGTGAGAGGGCACCCTCTCCGGGATCGTCGATGAGCAGGATCCCCTTCACTCCCCGTTCAGCGGCGAGGGTGGCCTTCCACCGCGGTCGACTCTGCTCTCCCCAGTCGCCGGTGCCGGGCGGTGTGCCCATGATCATCAGGGCAACCTTGCCGCTGACATCCACGCCGGCGTAATCATCCCAGCCCTTTTCCTCGTTGACCAGACCATAGCCGACGAAGACCACCGGGGTATTCTCCACCCGGCCGGTACCAGTGAATCCCCGCGCTACATAGTCACGCCCGAACCGGTAGGGCGGTCCGCTCCAGCCGTCATGCTCGATCCTGAGTTCCATCGGTCCCGTTATCTCGTTCCCCTCTACCGGGAATGGCTGCATGTAGGAACCATCCGGCCCGCCTGGCATGAGACCGGCGGCCCGGAACCGCTCGGCCGCGAATCGGGCCGCGAGGCCGTAGCCGTCCGTCCCCGTCGATCGACCCTCGAACTCGGGTGAGGAGAGTTCATAGACTGCCTTCTCAAGCGCCATCCGGTCTATGAAGGGCAGACCCATCGCAGCCCGCATGATCGACATGGTCGGCTGCTGCTCCCGCTGTTCGTCAACCGGCGGCTCCTGTATCCGCTGCCGCTGCTGCGATACGGCGGTCTTCGGCGCGATACAACCGGCTCCGAAGAACAGGGTCAGCAGGAGCGGCATCGTCCAGGTCAGCGACCGGGTCATGGACGGGAGGGAACGGATGCGGAGCGAAGGGACTGAGGCAGACAGCATGGTCGTGTACTCCTTTACAGGAAGCGGTGACTGGAGGACCGGATGCACCCCCAGAAGCACTCTATGAGAGCCACTCTTCGAAGGCCAGATGAAACGTTGGGAAAAAACTAGTAGACGCTCTTTTTATCCTTTTCTCCTGCTTGTGAATAACTTATCAATGTATCAACAACGATCTTTGAAGTCGGGATGATGGTAAGACCAGGGTCGGCAAGGCAGAGCCGAATGCAAAACGGGTGGGCACTCTCTGGTCCACCATGATCCTGATACCTGGACGGCGGCCGGACATCTTCGCGCTCGCATCGGTTCCGTTCGGGTTGCTGCCCTCGTCACCTCTCGGTGATGAGGGCGGCTTTTTTTTGGTCATTCGTGAACCTTTTATTTTAGGTCTGTCACAGGCCGGACCTAGTGTCATGTCTTGTGACAAACGTCCGCACCTGGAACAAAGCCGGACATCTATCGTAGGCATCTTCAGATCAAAGGGCTGAATAGCGGTTCGGAATCAGCGGTTCACCGCAGCAGAATCATTCCTGAGGGAAAGGGCGGCAGGGTGTACGGAAATCTCCTCGACACGATCGGCAGCACTCCACTCATCC
>JALGWK010000035.1 GCA_025774205.1 bacterium | reverse complement strand
ATGTTGAACCTCCCGGGGGGTCAGGTCGTGCGAGCCGGATCACTTCTGCGAACTCAGCTCATTCTATCGAGGGTCTTTGACTGGTACAACCGGCGTACCGGTACTTCTTCAGGTCATCAGCCGGCGGCTTTCTCCCGCGTGGTCAGTTCGTTGTCCTCAAAGGTGGGACGACCTGACTCCTCGTAGAAAATCCCGTAGTAATGCTTCCGGTCGAGAGCCAGCTGCATCGCGCCGGTCAGATCGGATGGATCGTGCTCCTCGGGCACCGGTTCCCACTCATCCCGGAGGTATGTCCTTCAGACGATCGGGTTCACCGGCGTAACCGTGGCCCAGGAAACTCGCCCGATAACTGAGGCCGAGAAGGATGGGATCGAGTGGTTCATCGGGATTGCCGTAGGGATGTGTGCCGGTGATCTGACCGCTCGGGGTGGTCGGCGAACTCTGCCCCTTGGTGAGACCGTAGATCCCGTTGTCGAAGAGGATGTAGGTAAGGTCGACGTTCCGGCGGATGGCGTGCGGCAGGTGCCCGCCGCCGATCCCCAGGCCGTCTCCGTCTCCGCCCACCACCAGGACATGGAGGTCGGGATTGGCTATCTTCACCCCGCTTGCGATCGGAAGGGCCCGACCATGGACTCCGTGGAAACCGTACCCCCTGAAGAAGAAGGGATAGCGTCCGGCGCACCCGATCCCGCTGATCACGACCAGGTCGTGATTCTCGATCGAGAGTTCGGTGAGGGCCTGGGCCAGCGCGTGCGTGATCCCGTAGTAGCCGCATCCGGGGCACCAGGTGGGCAGAGCTTCACTCCGGTAATCGAGGAGTCCGGAATCGGCAACCCGCTCCAGGTCGTGCCGGAGTTCACTGTCGAGGAGAGGATATTCTCCACCACTGAACGTTGAATCGCTCATCCGCTCATCCCTCCCGCCGCTTCGATGATCTTCCGGCTGGAGATGGGGCCGGCAGGGATCTCGGTGACCCGTATGATCTCCCGGCAGACGATGCTCTCGACCACGTTTGCCAGCTGCCCGGAATGATTTCCCTCAGCAACGATGAGGACCCGGCTGCGGGCGGAGAAGGCCCTGAGAGCCTCGTTATGGAGCGGCCAGACCAGCCGTGGGAAGAATCCGCCGACCCGCGCCTCACCGGCATTCAGGTGTCCAAGGGCCTCCCGGGCGGTACCGATGGTGGAACCCCAGCTGATGATGCCGACCTCGAGATCCCCGTCCGGCCCCTCCGGCTCCGGAGCCGGCCAGAGTGCCCTCAGGGTGTCGAACTTCCGGTACCGCTTCTCCGTCATGCGGAGGTGGTTCTCCGGGGAATACTCAGGGAATCCCCGTTCGTCATGTTCGAGACCGGTGGCCGGATAGTAGAGGCCGGGAGTACCCGGGACCGATCGGGGCGAGACGCCATCGGGGGTGACCTCGAATCGCCGGTATTCCTCTCCGTCCGAGGGATCGGCAAGACGGTCTTCATACCTCCCCCACCGGCCCGAATCCCCTTCCGGCCAGGTGATGTCCTCCATCCGGTTGCCGAGGAAGAGATCGGTGAGCACGATCACCGGAGTCTGGAACGCGTCAGCCACCTCGAAGGCCTTGACGGTCAGTTCGTAACACTCGGTCACGTCGGCGGGCGCGATGACCGGTCGCGGTGAGTCACCGGCGCCGCCGAAGACGGCGATGTTCAGGTCGGACTGCTCGGTCTTGGTCGGCAGGCCCGTGGAGGGACCGCCCCGCTGTCCGTTCACTACCACAACGGGCACCTCCGCCATGACCGCCAGATTGAGGAACTCCGACATGAGGCTCAGTCCCGGCCCGCTGGTGGCAGTCAGAGATCGCTTCCCGGCGAATCCCCCCCCTATGGCGTGGCCGATGGCGCTTATCTCATCCTCGGTCTGGACCACCACGCCGCCCTGCTTCGGGAGCTCCTTCGCGAGTATCTCCATGATCCTGGTGGCCGGGGTTATGGGATAGCCGGCATAGAGCCGGACCCCGGCGTCGAGACAGGCTTTGGCCACCGCGTCGTTCCCCGACACGACCGCAACGTCGTCCCTGGCGCCCGGCACCCGTTCTCCGAAATCGATGGCATCAGCCTTGACCAGCTCGGTTCGGGCGTAATCGTGACCGAGATCGAAGGCCCTGAGGTTCATCTCCACGATCTCCGCCGACTTGCGCGAGAAACGGGCACGGATGGCGTCCCGGAGGTATTCCGCGGGAATGCGGAAGATGCCGGCGAGCGCGCCCAGCGAAACGATGTTCCTGGAACGGGCACTCTTCGTGGCGATCGCACTCAGCTCCCCGAGGGGGACACCGTAACCGATCATGCCCGGCTCGACGAAACCGGCTACCGCTTCATCCTCTTCCACGTAGTTCGGGGGATTCGAGTCGTAGAGGATCACCGCTCCCTCGGCCAGGGTGTTCAGTTCCGATATGGCATGCGGATCGTTCAGAGCAACGAGACAGTCCGCCAGCTCACCAGGGGTCTGGACCGGCCGGTCGCTGATCCGCGTATGAGCCACACTCTTTCCGAAGCCCCTGATCTCGGCCGGATAGAGGTCGATGTTCATGATGTGGTAGCCCATGCGGGCCGCGGCGTGGTTCAGGAAGGAGCCCGCGGCGAGCGAACCGTCACCGGCCGCGCCGCATATCCGGAAGGTCACGTCGATGTGTTTCCGATCAGTCATAGATCTGCCACCAGGAAGTGTTGACCTTCACCCCTTCGTAATCGAGCGCGCGATCTTTCGGTGTCCCGGCGGTCGCGCTTTCACCCAGCATGTTCCTGGCTGCCACTTCACCCAGGATCCCGGCATTCTCCCACCCGATACTGACCCAGTAATTATTGAGTTCGGGATTCCAGATCTGGGCACAGTCGCCGGCGGCGTATACGTCCGGATCACTCGACCGAAGATGATCGTCGACAAGGATTCCCCGGTCGATATCGAGCCCGCTTGAGTAGAGAAACTCCACCTTGGGAACGAGTCCGAAGAAGGCGCCCACCAGGCCGCACGAGATCTTCTCCTTTCGGCGCGTCATGACCTCGTAACCCGATTTCACTTCCACGATACCGGTGATCTCGTCATCCACCAGCACCTCAGCGCCGTGTCCGGTCAGCCGTTCCGCGAAACCGGCCCGCATCTCATCGGTGAGGGTGAGGGGCCAGAATGAATCCCGGTCGACCATGAAAACGACTTCCTTGCCCATCCGCAGCAGGGTGTCGGTCATCTTGACGCTGATCAGGTCCCCCCCGACCATCAGGACCCGCTTGATCCCGGCCAGCTTTTCCCTGAAGGCGCGGGCATGACTGAGCCCCTTCAGGACGGTGAAGTGCTGCCGATAGGTGTAGTGGACTTCCGGGATTCGGGGCCACCCGCCGCAGCAGAGGAGAAGTCGGGTGTAGTGAACCTTCTCCATGTGTTTCAGGTAGAGGATCTTCTCCTTCAGATCGACCCGCTGCACCTCCTGGCCGAGCCGCAGCCTCACGCCCTGCTCCCGGTAGTGGGCCGGAGGCCTCACCACCAGTTCATCCTCGGACACCTCATCAGAGATGAAGAAGCGGAGTCTGTGCCGGTTGTAGAAGGGGAAGAACTCGCGCGAGATGAGGGTGATGCGGCTCTCGGGATCGCCCTCCCGCAGAATGTCGGCCGCCCCGTTGGCGGCCGCCCCGTTACCGATGATCACATAATGCTCACTCGCCATCGGCCACCTCCTCGCCCACATCGTATCGTTCGACCAGGTTCACCAGTCGGACGTAGATGCACCGGGTCGGACAGATCCTCAGGCAGATCCCGCACCTGATGCACCGATCGTTGTCGATGACGATCCCGGCCACCTCGTCCCATCGCTCGGTCCATTCCACATCGGCGCCGAGATGCCCCCCGGTGGGCTTGACGTCCTTCGCCAATCCGATGCATTCACGAGGACACTGGTCAATGCACCAGCGGCAGTAGATGCAGTCGGGGATGTGGATCTCGTATTTAAGATTGCAGAGATAGCAGCGTTTCGATTCCTCGAGGTTCTGTTCCGGTGTCAGTCCCAGCTCGACCTCCGCACTGTGACCCTGGAGCCGGTCTTCCATCGGCAGGAGGGGCATCTCCTGGCGCTCAATGAAATCCCAGGAGCGCTGCCGGTGCGTGTCCTCCGTCGGATCGATCATCACCAGCGATTTTCTCCGGGTACGCCCCATCAGGTACTCGTCGACCAGCGTGGCGGTCTGCTTCGCCTTCCCGACACTGCCGATGACGGTCGAAGCCCCGGTCAGGAAGTCGCCGGTGATGAAGAGACCCTCGACGTCGCTGGTACCCGCTTCATCGAATACCGGTTCCCGGTCGAGCCCGATCGCTGAATGATCACGCTCCGGCTGCTGCCCGATCGCCGCGATGACGGTATCCGCAGGCAGGACGAACTCGGAACCCTCGATCGGCGTCGTGATCCGTTCCCCCTTCTCATCCACCCCTCCAAGACGGTTCCTGGCGAAGCGCACCCCCTCGATGGTGTCGGTGCCCAGGATCTCCTGCGACTGGAGCAGACTCTCGATACGGATGTTCTCCCGCTTGGCCTCAAGTACCTCCTCACGGGTAACGGTGAGCAGTTCCTCAACTGCCAGGATGCAGATCGAGACATCCTTTGCTCCGCATCGCAGAGCGCTCCTGGCACAGTCGAAGGCAGTGAATCCGGCACCGATTACGATGATCCGCTCACCCACCTCCGGCGTCTCACCCCGGTTGATCCGCATCATGAAGTCAAGCCCGGTGTAGTAACCTTTCAGATCGGCACCCGGGATTCCTAGCTGGTATGGCCGGGTACAGCCGGCCGAGACCACCGCCGCATCGTGCCGTTCGAGCAGATCCGGCACGGTGAAATCCTCACCCAGGCGTTCTCCGAACCTGAACTCCACCCCGAGATTCTCGATGAATCCGATCTCCTCCTCGATCACCGCGCTCGGCAGCCGGAATTCGGGGATTCCGTACCAGAGCATGCCCCCGGCATGATCGAACTGTTCATACACCACGACATCATGCCCGAAGACTGACAGGGAATGTGCCGCAGCCAGACCGGCTGGACCGGCGCCGACCACTCCGACCGTCTTCCCCGACCTTCCGAAGACCTGCGCCTCCGGCGGCACCTTCTCCAGACGGTGGTCGGCAGCGACCCGTTTCAGGGGACAGATCGCGACCGGCTCACCCAGATCGGGATCGCCATGCCGACAGGCGTCCTCGCAAGGTCTCGAACAGATCCGGCCGAGGATACCGGGCAGCAGATTGGAGGCCCGGTTGATCAGGTAGGAAGCGTCGAAGTGTTCACCGTAGTTGGCGGAGATGTAGCCGGGGATATTGGTGCGGGCCGGGCAGGCCCACTGGCAGGGGATGTTGGCCCGGATGTAATCGAGATCCTGGGGATGCTCACTGATCCGCGGGGACTCGTCACTGAATGGATAACCGCTGGCCTGCCCTCCAACCCCGGAGTGGCCGGTCTCCTTCTTCATCGAGCACCTCTCTCGCACCACATCTCTCACCGGTTGCACGGACGTCAAACATTACCAATACAACCGGCACTGGGCAATGAGGTATAGGCCTGCGGATTGCAGGCCTCGCTTCGCTCGGCCTGCGGTTTCATCTCCCAGAGGACATTGATGATCTTCCCCTGTTGATTGAACTCATCGGAGTCCCCCATGAGAACGGTATCCACGGGGGCGAAGTTTCGTTTAAGAATCCCCTTCCCACATCGGGCTGATTGAGTGGATAATTGATAATTATGAGTCCTAATGGAATCGCACTATGACTGAGCCACACCGGCCCGGAATCCGGCGGGACCTGCATGAGGTCATTGACGATCTGGAGAGCCGCGTCCGCCGCCTCGAGCAGCACCTTGAGCTGACCTCACCGGCTGACATCCTGACACTGACCGGGAGCGAACCGGTCAGCGTCTCCACTACCCCGACCTCCCCGACCGACAGAACCGGGCTTGAATCGAGGATCGGAGAGTACGGGCTGGCCTGGATCGGCAGCGCCGTGCTCCTGCTCGGGATCATGTTCTCCATGGCCTATCTGCAGAGCCAGGGATCGTCACTGCTCTCGAGCCTGCTCGGATTCGCGGTGGTGACGGGACTCCACCGGATCGCCAGGCGCTGGGAGGAGAGTGTCCCGCATCTCTTCAGGGTCAGCATGATCAGCGCCCTCCTGCTGCTCTGGTACACGATCCTCAGGCTGCATTTCTTCACCGAATCGCCCCTCATCCCCGACACCTTCATCGGACCGGGACTGCTGGTCGCTGCGACAGGTTACCAGTTCTGGTTCAGCCTCAGACATGAAGCCCGGATCCAGATCATTCTGGCCCTGATCATGGGGATCGCCTCAGCCCTGCTGATAGACGCCGGATGGCTCACTCTGCTGCTGATAACGGGACTTGCGTTCATTGCTGTCTTCAATGCTGAGCGACAGAAATGGCCGGGACTCGTGATGGCCGCCATACCTCTTGTCTATACCGGACATCTTGTATGGCTGCTGGGGAATCCGATCGCCGGCCATGGTCTGGAACTGAGACCGGATGGTTCGTTCGGCCTGATCTTTCTCTTTCTGTATGCGATCCTCTTTGTACGTCCGGCCTATACCAATCCACCCGAATCGTCAGTGGATCTCCCGTCGATCACCCTCATCATCTTCAACTGTCTCGGCTTCGTGTCCCTTGCGACCCTGTCAGTGATCGCCCATTTCCCGGCTCAATACGCCGCCGTGGCGCTTCTCGGTACTGCCTTCTACCTGGCGATATCGATCAATCTCTGGATGAGGACCCGCCTCCAGTTCGCGCCGGCCATGTACGCCGGCTTCGGCTTCATGACCCTCACGATCTCCATCTATGGTTTCACCGGGATCCCCGACGCCTTCTTCTGGCTCTCCCTCCAGGGACTGCTGGTGGTCTCGCTGGCACTCTGGTTCCGCTCGAAGATACTCGTCATCGGCAATATCCTGATCTTCTCCACGATCATGCTCTCCTACCTCCTCGTCTCATCGTCTTCGGACGCAGTCAATTTCAGCTTCGCCCTGGTGTCCCTTGCCAGCGCCCGGATCATGAACTGGCAGCAGGAGCGACTGACCCTCCGCACCGAACTGATGAGAAATCTCTACCTGCTGATCGCCTTCGGCTTCATGCTCTACGCCGTCCAACAGGCCGTGCCGGGACAGATGGTCTCCCTGGCCTGGACAGTGACTGCCGCCACGTATTTCGTGATGAGTCTGATCCTGAGGAACATCAAGTACCGGGCCATGGCGATCGGGACCATGCTGGCCACCGTCGGTTACCTCTTCCTGATCGATCTGGCCCGACTTGATCCCATCGTGCGGGTGGCGGCTTTTCTCTTTCTGGGAGTGATAGCGCTGTCAGTATCGATGTACTACACCCGCTTCCGGCAGAACCATGGTCGGGAGGAGGAATCCGAACTTATTCAGGATCCCTGATCGGGAACGGACCATCGGGAGCTTCAAACCGTCTGAGCAGCATCCAGATTCCGGCTACGACCACGACACAGAGCAGGAGGAATACCTGCCAGCCTCCCCGGCGTCGAGCGAATTCCTCGAGCGCGGCTGACCCAAAAGCTGCGGATTCGGTTGCGATCTCCTGTCCGGTGGTGATGATCTCAGTCAGCCGATCGACGTTGAAGGTATGGATGGCCGCCCGTCCCTGGACCAGGCTGTTCTCGGCCCGCCGCAGGATATACCGGCCTTCATCGACCTCCATCCCCTTGCGATGGGCGATCTCAAGAAGACTGTCCGCCTCCGAGATCGAAGCCCCGAGGATCGCCAGTTCCTGGCGGTACCGGTTCGCAGTGGTGCTCCCCTGGTCACCATCGACGTGGCACTGGTAACAGACTCCCTCCGCTTCGAGCATAGCGTCCGAGGTGCGTCCTATGGCATGGTTGCCATGGCACACCTCGCAGGCCGGCTCGCCCATCATCTCGAAAATGGGACCGTGAGGGGAGGCCTGGAAATCGGCGGCGGTCGATACGTGGCACTGACTGCAGACAGCGCTGACCGAATTCACTCCCGGGGGAGCAGCGCCGTGATTCCCGTGACAATCGTTGCACGCCGGGGCTCCGAGATCGCCGTGCTCCAGCAATGCGGCCCCATGAACACTCGACCGGTATTCGTCACCGATGCCGGCTGAAAGACCGGAAGCCGACATCACAGAGGAATCAGAATGACACCCGAGACAGGTTGCCGGTACCCGGTTCGGCGCCACGGTTGACCGGGGATCGTTGGCTCTCAGGATGCGATGGCTCGAATGACAGTCGACGCAGGTAGCCACCTGCAGATTCCCGTCACTGAGAGCCCGGCCATGACCGCTCACCGCGTAGAGCTGCTCCTGGTCGACCCGGAGCTGAGGGGCGAACCGGCGCATGTACTCCGCGTCACTGTGACAGCGGCCGCAGAAGGCAGGGACATCTTCTCGATCAGGGGCGCCACGGAAACCGGTTCCCGGCCCCTTGGAGGCTGAATAGTCGAAGCTCTCGAGATCGGCCGGTGCGTCGGGATTCCCTCCGTGGCAATCGGAGCAGTCAAGGCCGGCATCGGAGTGTGTACTGAGTCCGAAATCATGGACAACCCCCTCCTCCGCCTCAGGCCCTTCCAACACGGTATGGCAGGTGATACAGCTGCTCGTGGTCCCTTCCTGGTCTGTTCCCTGATCTGCTCTCAATCTCATGTCATCGTCAGCCGCTGCTGCCGGAAGTCCGATTGCCACCTTGAGAAGCAGTACGATCGCGGCGAATGCAATAGGGCTGAATGTCCCGTTCCGGTATCCCATCAGTCTTCTCTTTCCGACTCAGCTGTGATGGAAGAACTTCGCCCACACAGTCAGTACCAGGACCGCAATCATGAGCAACAGTCCGGCGTATTGCAGGTACCTGCTCGGACGTCCTTCAGCCGCTTTGCTGTCCAGCCAGGGCATGAGGATCCAGAGGAACCCCAGCAGACCAACCACGCCGAAGACAATGAGCCTCCCGTCAAGTCCGAACACCGAGGCCGGGAAAACCCTGAGCATCTGGAACATCCAGAGGAAATACCATTCCGGTTCGATGCCGACAGGGGCCGACGCGATCGGATCCGCCTCAATACCCAGTTCCAGGGGGAGATAGAGCGAGAGGGTTCCCAGAACACCAAGTACGATCGTCCAGACCATGAGATCCCTGAGGATGAAGTTCGGGAAAAAGGGCATCTGACGCGGTGGTCTGTCAATCAGTGGAGTAGACATCCCCTGGCGCTGGACGAGCAGGAGATGCACCGAGATGGCAATTGTAGTGATGGCCGGCAGCAGCGCGATATGGAACCCGAACATGCGGGTCAGTGTTGCTCCGGTGACATGCTCACCTCCCCGGATCGTCCTCATCAGGACATCACCGACAACCGGCAGCACGTTTATCATCTCGGTGCCCACCTTCGTAGCGAAGAAGGAGAGCTGATTCCAGGGCAGGAGGTACCCGGTAAACCCGAAGGCCATGAAGAGCCCGAGCATCACCATGCCCGTCACCCACGTGAGTTCCCGCGGCTTCCGGTACGCCTTGAGGAAGAAGACACTGAACATGTGGATCGCAGCCGCCGCGATAAGCAGGTTAGCCGACCAGGCGTGGATACTGCGCACGAGCCATCCGAAGGGCACTTCCGAGATGATGTACTGCACACTCCCATAGGCAGCTGCCTCGGTTGGCCGGTAATACATCAGCAGCAGTATGCCGGTTGCCACCTGGATACCAGATCGAGTGGTGCATCGGTACGGTCTTGTGCCGGAGATATAATCTCAGATCCTCGAGCTGCAACCGCTCGTCGATCCAGGCGACCAGGCTCCTCAGCACCCCCATCATGTCGACCTGCTCACCAGGATTTCGTCATCACGCAGCTGTACGGTGAGTGACTGGAGTGGCCTGGGAGGCGGTCCGAGGATGTTCTTGCCGGTCAGGTCGAAACGACCGTCGTGGCAGGCGCACCAGATCAGCTGTAGATCGGCCCGGTATTCCACGTTGCAGCCCAGGTGGGTACAGGTTCCGAGGAAGGCCCGGAACTCACCATCCGGAGTCCGGACCAGAAGGGCGGCTTCCTCTCCGAAGCGAAAAAGGGTGCCGGAGTTGGGCGGGAAGTCATCCACCATCCCGGCGCTCACCGCCTCTTCGGCGACCCTGACGTTCCTGGAAGGGAAAACAAAGCGCCAGGCGGGATAGAGCACCGCCGCCGCCAGACCGAAGAGACCGGTGCCGAGCACTGTCTCCAGGAATCCACGTCGCCCATCATTCGCGCCATGACTGTTTTCCGCT
>JALGWK010000303.1 GCA_025774205.1 bacterium | reverse complement strand
TTCGGCCGATTCCTCATCCAGTTCAGTCGGGAACGGCCCTTCCCCCACTCTCGTGGTATACGCCTTCACAACACCCAGCACGCCATCGATCCGGGTGGGACCGATACCGGTACCAATGCAGGCGTTCGCAGCCACCGGATTGCTCGAGGTTACATACGGGTAGGTCCCGTGATCCACGTCGAGATGAGTACCCTGGGCCCCCTCCATGATGACCGTCCGGCCTTCATCCAGGGCGCGATTCACCAGCACGCTCGTGTCCCGGATGTACCGGTCGATCTTCTCATCGAACTTCAGGTATTCACTGACGATGGCTTCAGCATCCAGTTCCGGCTCCCCATAGATGCGCTGCAGAACGGCATTCTTCTCATCGATGTTACGCCTCAGTTTCCGGGTGAGCAGTTCCGGTTCCAGCAGATCGACGATCCGTATACCGCATCGGGACACCTTGTCGACATAAGCAGGACCGATGCCGCGACCGGTTGTACCGATCTTCTTGTCCCCCAGACTCCTGTCATGCACCTGGTCGAGCATGTGATGGTAAGGCATGATCAGATGGGCGTTCTGGCTGATGAAGAGACGATCGTTGACTGCAATGCCCTTCTCTTCCAGCATCGTGATTTCATCGAGCAGAGAACGGGGATCTATCACCACGCCGTTGCCGATCACGCAGACAACACCCGGGTGGAGGATCCCGGACGGTATCTGATGCAGGATGGTCTGTTCACCTTCGATCACGACTGTATGCCCGGCGTTGGCCCCCCCCTGATACCGCACGACCATATCGGCGGTAGCCGAGAGCATGTCAACGATCTTGCCCTTCCCCTCGTCACCCCATTGAGAACCCACGATGATCCAGGCCGGCATTTGACCATCCTCAGCTGAAAGCACAGAAAATGCGCCCCGACTCACGCAATCAGGACGCATGTCATTTAACTCAATAAAGGTACAGAACCGGACAATTCAGGGTCAAGGTTGAAGGAGTTGATTCCGATGATGGTTTCAGGCATCGCTGAAGGTGGCAACCGGCGCAGAGCCGAAGTAACGCTTCCAGTGGTAGCATCTGGCGTCCACGATGGTTTATTATACCAAATCCTGAAGTACCGTCCGGATTAAAGATCTTCGTCTCGGTGAGGACAGTGACTGAAGATGCAACGTTCAAGATCCGCTACTGTGACCGAGGAATACCATACTATGATCACGCTGACTCAGCGCTTCCTTCCGGCTCTTTCACTTCTATTCATCCTGTTTCAGGGGACTCCGCTACCCACCCGGGCGCAGCAACTCCCCCCCGGTGTATCGATGGAGGACTGGAATAAGCTCTCCACTCAACAGCAGGCTGATATCATGCGGCGGCTTCAGCAGTCGGGTGCCACTGCTGTAGTCATGCAGGGGCAGGAAACTGTTCTGCCTGATGTTCTGGAACCGCAGTACTCAGGTCAGGACACTCTTTCTCCACCCCTGGTCCAGGCAATATTGCCGTTTCAGGAAGCGCCATTTGAATTCGGCATTGTCCCGCAGAGTGCTGATGAACTTGAGGATCTGGAATTATTCGGCCGGGACATCTTCAGGCTGGAGGCTGAGGTCTGGGAGCCGGTTCTGTTTGGACCGGTGGGTCCGGATTACGAGATCGGCCCGGGCGATCAACTGATTATCCAGATGTGGGGCGTGTACCAGAAAGTATATGACGAGACCGTGAATCGTGAGGGATACATCCTGATCCCCGATGTCGGACAGATAGTGATGACCAACCTGACGGTTGAGCAGGCCAAAACCCGTCTGCTCCAGCAGATGACACCATCAAATCAGGCTCTCAATTACGGTCGACCGGGCGCTACCGCTTTCATCGATATCACCCTGGGCAAGCTCAAGGTGATCACCGTGTTTGTGATGGGTAACGCGGTTCGACGCGGTGCCGCCAACCTGAGCAGCATTTCCACTGCCTTTGCGGCCCTGTACGCTGCCGGCGGCCCTTCAAATACCGGCAGCATGCGGGCAGTTAATGTCATTCGGGGAAGCAGGATCATCAAGGAGATCGACCTCTACGACTACCTTCTGAGCGGCGACAAATCGGCTGACATCAGATTATGGGATGGAGATATCGTCTACATCCCCGATATCGGGCCACGGGTGGCCGTGCGCGGCAGAGTCCTGCGCCCGGCCGTCTATGAACTCTCCGAATCAGAAGATCTGTTGACCGCCCTCGATATTGCAGGGGGGCTCACCGCCTCAGCCAGCCGAGAGAAGGCCCAGATCGCGAGGATCGTACCACCCGCGTATCGTGAGCAGTACGAGTTCGATCAGATATTGATGGATGTTGATCTCTCCAGGGTACTCTCCCAGGAAGTCGACGTTGCCCTCTTCGACGGTGATGTGGTGTCCTTCACGCCGATACTGACCACCCGGCGGAATTTCATCGTGGTGGAGGGCGCTGTCTGGAGACCCGGAACCTATGAACTGACACCCGGCATGACTTTGCTGGACGCTATCCATGAAGCGGATGAGCTGAAGGATGAGGCACATCTGGGGTACGCGCACATTTTTCGCACCAATCGGGATGAGACCACAACCCAGATCAGTGTCTCCCTGCTCGAAGCTCAGAGCGGCGACCCGGCGGATAACATTGAGCTCTTCGAGCGGGATCGCATCCATATCTATTCGATACACGACCTCATGGAACCTGGATATGTCTGGATCGAGGGGGAGATTCGGGATCTGATCCTCCGTGCCGGCGGCCTCACCAAAGCTGCCTGGACCGAATGGGCTGAGATCTCCCGGGTCAGCATGAATGTGGACGGCAGCATCGCTGACTTTCAGAGCATACGGGCTGAAGTAGACACACTCTTTGATGCCTCAGCGGAGAGAAGCCGGCAACTTCAGGATCTCGATCGTGTCTATATTCGCACCCGACCCCAATGGGAAATTGATCGGAGAGTAACTGTAGGTGGCGAGGTCCTTTTCCCGGGCGGTTACACCCTCCGCAGGGACGATGAAACCCTGGCTGAAATCGTCGAGCGTGCTGGTGGTCTGACACCCTACGCGTTCCCGGAGGGTGCCCGATTCACCCGCAGTTTTGAAGATGCGGGTCGCATCAACATTGATCTTCCACGTGTGTTACAGGACAGGAACAGCAGCCTGAACCTGGTGATGCAGCCGGGTGATACACTCTATGTTCCACCCGTGGTTGATTTCGTTTCGGTTCAGGGCGCGGTCGGCAATCCGACGAGCGTACTCTACGTGAAGGGGAAGCGGCCTACCTACTATATCCACCAGGCAGGAGATTATTCTGAACTTGCCGACCGGCGACGAATGCGGGTGATATATCCGAACGGTTCCGCCTGGCACCGCAACTGGTTCATCATGCCCAACCCGCCGCTGCAGCCGGGCAGCAGCATTTTCGTGCCGGAGAGGACTGAGGCGAAGGGGAGTGTCTGGCAGGTTCTTCGCGACACAACGGCAATTCTGACCAGCTTTACCACCGTCTTGATCCTGGTCTGGCAGATAAACAGATAACAGGCGAGGATCCGCTGGTCAGATCAGATCCGTAAGGGCCGCTACCACGGCATCGACCGATTCGATCCTCATCCCCGGATAGAGCGGCAGACTCAGAGTTTTCCGTGATATCTCTTCGGTCACCGGGAGCGTGAAACCGTCTTCAACGAGATGGCTGAAGGCGGGCTGCCGGTAGAGGGGTTCGGGATAAAACACCCGGGTCTGGATGCCGGCCTCGGCCAGTTCTTCCATGATCCGGTCCCGCTCTTCAACCAGCACCACCAAGAGATGGGCGACTGGTTCGCTCTCCGGTGTCGCCTGGAGGAGCCTCAATCCTGAAGCCTCCAGATCCGAGAGATTCTCCCGGTACCGCTCGGCCAGATGTGCCCGCACTCCGTTCCAGGCGTCGAGGTAGGCGAGTTTCACGTTCAGGACCGCTCCTTGGAAGGCCGACATCCGGGCGTTGAAACCGAGTCGTTCATGCCGGTAGCGGGAGCTTTCGCCATGGTTCCTCAACACCCTGATCCGGTCGGCCACTTCCGGTTCACCGGTCGTCACCAGTCCGCCTTCACCGAGACCCCCAAGGTTCTTGGTCGGATAGAAGCTGAAGGCTGCCGCGTCTCCCCAGCCGCCTACCGGTCGGCCACGATGGATGGCGCCGTGGGCCTGGCAGGCATCCTCCAGGACCGGGATGTCGTAGCCGCCGGCGGCCTCCTTCAGGGCCCCCATATCAACCGGATTCCCGTAG
>JALGWK010000302.1 GCA_025774205.1 bacterium | reverse complement strand
GGCTCTATCTGAACGCCGTGGTTTGATTACTTCTTCGAATAGCGGGTAGAATGCCGCCAGCTGTCAACCTCAGTAAGAAAACTGAAGAAGAAAACGGAAAGGGCGCCGCCCGTATGAATTCACACATCCTGTCCAGCCTTCTCACTATCTGCGTTTTCGCGGGTGCCCCCTGTTTACTCCTTACTGTTGCCTTCAGTCAGGAGAATCCCGCTTCCGCCGACGTTCTCATCCCCGAGATGGAGCAGGTCTTCGACGGGATGAGGGGTATGATCGAACACACGAATACCGTGCTCGGTCATGCTGTGGAGATCCAGAAGAAGGAGGGTGGGGACCTTACGGTTGTGAAAGCGGCGGTACCAGGAGATCGAAGGCCCCCCCGTCGCCCGGGAGATCCTGACCCGGCACCACTTCCCGGCCGACCAGATAGACCACATCTGCGGCATTGTCGCCAACCATCACAGCGACGAGGATCCCCTGATCGTCAACACCCTGGAGTTCTGGATCCTGTGGGACGCGGACTGGCTGGTGAATTTCCGCGGTCGCTACCGGAATGCGACGGCCGAGGAAAAGGCCGCCGCCATCGAGGAGATCTTCAAGACTGACCGCGGGAAGGAACTGGCGCGGGAGATCTACCTTGGAACAGGCTGAATTCTGATTTGAGCCTATTTCTCCGGGTATGCTCCCATTACTTACTCATCGCATCAAGCATATGGGCCCATCTTCAGCGCAGGAGTCCCGATCTTGTCATCTCGCACAGCCTTCATTCTGCCTCTGGTTCTTCTGCTGGTCTCCACCCCGGCAGCCACCGCCGATGCCCGGATCCAGGATCCATCCAATGACGCTGCCCGCCCGAGACTGTCGGTCGGGGCGCTGAACGGAGATCTCCGGATCGACGGGATCCTGGACGAAACAGCCTGGTCGGCCGCCCCCCTCCTCGAGGGACTCACCATGATCGAGCCCCGGGAGGGCGGAGTGCCAACCGCCCACACCGAGGTCCGGGTGCTGGCGAGCGCTACCCACCTGGTCTTCGGTATCCTGGCCCTGGACCCCGATCCGGAAGGGATCGTCAGTACCTCCAAGGCCCGGGATCCCCACCTCCGGAACGAAGACTACATCAAGCTTGTGCTCGATCCGTTCCTCGACGGGCGATCCGGGTACATATTCGCCCTGAATCCGGGCGGCGCCCGCTACGATGCCCTGGTTGCCAATCGCGGTGAGGGGGAGGACGCCCAGTGGGATACTGTCTGGGAGGCGAGGACCGCCCGAGGCGCATTCGGGTGGTCGGCCGAGATCAGGATCCCGCTTCAGAGCCTCACCTTCGATGGAACCCTCGATCAATGGGGATTCAATGTGGAGCGGAGAGTGGAGCGGCTCCAGGAGGTGAGCCGGTGGGCCAGCCCCTTCCGGGATGCCAAAATCGCCCAGACGATTCGGGCCGGGTTACTGACCGGTCTGCCCGAGTTCGACACCGGGCTCGGTCTCACGGTGCGACCTGCCCTCGTCGGGGGCAGGATGAAGATCAGGGCAGAAGGTGATACCCTGGCCGGTCCGTGGCAGAATGAGTTTCAACCCAGTCTCGACATCTTCCAGCGCCTCGGCCCCAATATCACCGCCATGGCAACCTTCAACACCGACTTCGCCGAGACCGATGTAGACACCCGCCGGACCAATCTCACCCGCTTCCCGCTCTTCTTCCCGGAGAAGCGGACTTTCTTCCTGGAGGGATCGGACATCTTCGATTTCGGGATCGGGATGTCCACTCACCATTACTCGGATGTCGTGCCCTTCTTCTCGCGGCGGATCGGATTGTACGGGGGAGAGAGTATCCCGCTCGATGTCGGTGGAAAGGTGAGCGGCCGGGTCGGCCAGACGAACTTCGGCGGCCTCATAACCCGGACCGGAGCGGTGGAGGGAGTGGCACCGGCCGCGACCCTGGGCGCCTTCCGGTTCAAACAGAACGTCCTGGAGGAGTCCACGATCGGGATGATGGGTACCTTCGGCGATCCCGCCGGGGCAGATGGAAGCTACCTGGTGGGAATCGATGCCACCTACCAGACTTCCCGGCTCGGCGGCAGCAAGAACTTCCTGCTGGGTGCCTGGGGATTGACGACCGACCATGAGGGACTGGATGGTGACCGGACCGCCTTCGGCGCCAAGATCGATTACCCGAACGACACCTGGGACATCGCCCTCACCTATCTCCGGATCGGGGACGGCTTCGATCCGGCGCTCGGGTTCGTTCCACGGAGGGGGATCCACAAGATCTCCGGGGGGGCCAATTACCGGCACTACCCGAAATCGATGCCATGGGCCCGCTACCTTTACTATGAGTTAAGACCCACCGTGATCTGGGGCATGGACGGCGAGTGGGAGAGTTACCGGCTGTTCACCGCTCCCATCAACTGGCGCCTGGAGAGCGGCGATCGATTCGAGGTGAACGCGAATCCAGAGGGTGAGCGACTGGAGGAGTCGTTCGAGATCGCCGACGGGGTGGTTATCCAGCCGGGATCGTATCACTACACCCGCTACCGGCTGGAGTGGGAGATGGCCTCCAAGCGACGGATAAGCGGTCAACTCACCTGGTGGTTCGGTGGTTTCTATAATGGAACGCTCGACCAGGTCCAGGCCCGGGTCAGAATCAGGCCTTCGGAACTGGTTATCTTCGATATTACCGGAACCCTGAACAGTGGCCGTCTCGAGGTGGGGGATTTCGACCAGCAGGTCTGGGGCCTGCGTACCCTGATCAACTTCTCATCCGACCTCCAGCTCTCAAGCTTCATCCAGTACGCCGACGAATCCCGGGAGATCGGCACCAACACCCGGTTGCGGTGGACGTTCAGCCCCCTTGGAGAGTTGTTTCTGGTCTACACTCATAACGTGCTGGACCGTTCCGATGAGCTGACCGGCACCCCCCTCGACAGCCGCGAACGGTGGACCCTGGACTCGGCCCAGCTCCTCCTCAAGGTCCAGTACGCGGTGAGGTGGTGAGGAGTCAGGGATATTTACGTGTGACAGGATATCGTGATATTCTCGGACTACTGAACCACTCTCAGTCACTCGCCATGAACACAGGAGCAGCGTCCGATGAATACCCGTCCGACTCCAATCCGCTCTGACCGCATCCGGTCGTTCCTCTCCAGCATCCTCTCCCGGCCGATTCCCAGCCGCCGGGATTGAGCGCCTCAACGCCTGTCCAGGTACAGTCGGGACAGGCGCTGCAGCCGCCGGGATTCGACGACTACGGCCAGTGGGAGTCTCTCTCCCGTGGCGGGAGCCGCGGCGGCTTCTCACCTGATGGTCGGTGGATCGCCTACGGCATCAACCGGACCAACCGGGAGAACGAACTGCGCCTCAGGAAGATCACTGACGGAACGACTGAGGTGATCGAATACGGCAGCCAGCCGGTCTACTCCTCTGACTCGAAGTGGTTCGCCTACCGCGTCGGTCGGTCCGAATCTGAGCGGGAGAGGCTGAGAGAGAACGAGCAGCCGGTCCAGGACGACCTCGGGTACAGGAACCTCGAGACAGGTGACGTCTTCACGGTCGAAGGCATTAACATGTTCACCTTCAGCCCTGACGGTGGCTTCCTGGTCATGAGGAGATATACGCCGGAGAGGAGCAGGGAGTCATCGCGCGGCGGCCCGGGCGGATCCGATGAGGGAGAGCCGGGCGCCACGATCCTCATCAGGGACCTGGCCACCGGACAGGACGTGACCTTCGGGAACGTGTCACAGTTCGCCTGGCAGGACCGCGAGGACGGGCACCTGCTCGCCATGCTCATCAGCGCCGCGGGCAGGACCGGAAACGGAGTGCATCTGTTCGATCCGGAGACATCCAGACTGCGCGTCCTGGAGTCCTCGGAAGCTGATTATTCCAACCTGACCTGGCGTGATGATGCTCCCGATCTGGCGGTGCTCCGCAGCACCAGCGACGAGGGCAAGGAAGGTTCCACGGAAGTCATCCTGGCCTGGACCGGTCTCGGCGGGAGAAGGGAAGCCGCCTTCTCATATGATCCCACGACAGATTCCGCCTTCCCGGCGGGGATGAGGACCGTCACGGCGGAGAGGAACCGGAGGAAGGGGGCGAAAGCTCCGGGTCGGAGGATCCCTCGACCGTTGAGATCTGGCATTGGGCCGATGTCTTCGTGATGCCGTGGCAGAAGATCCACGCGAATCAGGATCGGCGAAGGAACCTGCTGGCCGCCTGGCACCTCGAGAGCGGTGAGTTCGTGCAACTCGGACAGGACCTGGTCGAGGAGCGGGTGACACCCATACGGCACTCCAGGTTTGCCTTCGTGGTGGAATGGTCAAAGTACGCCTTTGAGCGCTCGATCGGTCGGACCGGCGCCGATCTCTATCTTCAGGACATTGCTACCGGTGACCGCACCCTGCTCAGGGAGAACATCAACGACCGGTATATCCAGGCGAGCCCGGGAGGAGAGTACCTGCTTTTCCTGGATGAGGGTCACTACTGGACGATCGAACTGGCCAC
>JALGWK010000301.1 GCA_025774205.1 bacterium | reverse complement strand
GCGGCCCGCGAGAGCACGGCCGACCGGGTGATCGCCGAGACCGGCGGCGAACTGATCCATCCCTACGACGATTACCGGATCATAGAGGCCCAGGCCACCGCCGTGATCGAACTCATCGAGGACGCGGGCGACCTCGACATCGTCCTCGGGCCGGTCGGTGGTGGAGGTCTGATCGCCGGCACGGCGCTGGCTGTCCATCACCTCGACCTGCCGACCCGGGTGATCGCCTGCGAACCGGCCAACGCCGACGATGCCCTGCGCTCCTTCCGCGAAGGGATCATCCAGCCGAGCATCGATCCCGACACGATCGCAGACGGATTGCGGACCCAACTCAGTGAGAGGACCTTCGATATCATCCGGGATCTGGTCCACGATATCGTGACCGTCACCGAGGAGCCATGCGGGTTGTCTGGGAGCGGATGAAGACCATCATCGAACCCTCCTCGGCCGTCCCGGTGGCCGCTGCCCTGACCGGCGACCTGCCGATCAGAGGAAAGCGGGTGGGGATCATCATCAGCGGGGGGAACGTCGACCTGGGGAACCTCCCCTTCTGAGGGACCGGTATGACGACCCGGAAGAAAGCGCGGGAGGACTGACCGGTCATGGAGACCGCCTCGAAATCCACCTGGTTCCAGAAGTACCTGCTGCCGGGCCTCGTGTTCCAGTCGGTCGTGATCGGAGGCGGATACGGGACCGGTCGGGAACTGGCCGAGTTCTTCCTCAGCAACGGCCCGATCGGTGGCCTTCTCGGCATGATGCTGGTCTCCACCGTGATCTGGAGCGCGGTCTGTGCCGTCACCTTCGAATTCGCCCGTCTCTTCCACGCCGGCGACTACCGCACCCTCTTCACCCATCTTCTCGGGCGGGGCTGGATCCTCTTCGAGATCTGCTACCTCCTGCTGCTGATCATCATCCTCGCCGTGATCGCGGCCACGGCCGGCACCATCCTGGAAGAGACCTTCGCCCTCAACTACACCCTCGGCGTGATAGTAATGATGGCGGCCATCGGTTTCCTGGTCTTCCGTGGCAGCCGGACGATCGAAAGGGTCCTGGCGGCCTGGTCATTCGTGCTCTACGGCGTCTTCCTGGCACTCTTTATCTGGTGCCTGATCAGGTTCAGCGGCGAGATCGGCGTCGCGCTGAGCTCGGGCGGAACAGGTCGCGGCTGGTTCATCGACGGAGTACGGTACGCCGCCTACAACCTGGCGGTGATCCCGGCAGCCTTCTTCTGTGTCCGTCACCTGGAGACCCGACGGGAGGCGGTCTCCGCCGGTCTCCTCTCCGGCCTGATCGGGATCATCCCGGGGCTCCTCTTCTTCGTGGCCATGACCGGGTTCTACCCGGAGATCGTCGATCGCCCCGTTCCCGCCACCTTCATGATCGGAGCCCTCGGCTCGCACGGTTTTCTCCTGCTCTACCAGGTGGTGCTGTACGGAACGCTGATCGAAACGGGGACCGGAATGATCCATGCCATCAATGAGAGGATCGCCGGAGTCTATTCGGAAAAAGAACAGGCCATGCCGACCCTGCTCAGACCGGCGGTGGCGCTGGGCCTCCTGGTTCTCGGGGCGGTGCTGGCCCGGTTCGGACTCATCGACCTGATCGCGAAAGGTTACGGCACCCTCACCTGGCTCTTCCTGTTCATCTTCGTCATCCCGATCCTGACGCGGGGCATCTGGCTGATACGGGCGAAGAATGGAGTGATCGCATGAGGAGGGGACATCCTGATGGCAGCTGAGAGAGAAGGCGTGGATCTTTCCGAGGTGACCCTGCGTCCCCTGAAATCCCACGAGGATTTCGACCAGTGTGTCACGCTGCAGCGTGACACATGGGGTGAGGACTTCACCGAACTGGTCCCCCCTTCCATCCTGATGGTCAGCCAGAAGGTCGGAGGCGTGGCCGTTGGCGCTTTCGACGCCGAAGACCGCCTCCTCGGATTCGTCTTCGGTGTTACGGGAGTCGATGAAGGTCAGATGGTCCACTGGTCGGACATGCTGGCGGTCCGTCCCGAACACTCGGGTCGGGGACTTGGTCGGAATCTGAAGGCCTTTCAGCGCGACCGGCTCCTGGACCTGGGGGTGGAGATCGTCAGGTGGAGTGTCGACCCCCTGGAGGCATCGAACGCCCATCTGAACATCAACCGTCTGGGCGCCCTGCCGGTTGAGTACGTGGAGGATATGTACGGGTCCAACACGGGAAGCTCACGCCATGTCGGGATCGGCACGGACCGGTTCGTGATCGAGTGGAACCTGACCGATTCCCGGGTGGAGCGCGCTCTTGCGGGCAGATTGTCGGTCAGCCCGGCACTGATCGTGATGGTACCGGTCGTGAATACCGACACTGTTGAAGGTGTCCCGGTCCCGGTGGAGGTTGACCTGCCCGTCCTTCCCTCGGTAAGGATCGAGGTCCCCGCCGCTATCCAGGAACTGAAAGATGATGACCCGGAACTCGCCCGACAGTGGCGGATAGTGACCCGCCGGTCGTTCCTGTGGTATTTCGGGAAGGGATACTCCGTCGACGGTTTCACTTACGATCGGGATGCCGGCCGCTGCTTCTACTTCCTCTCCAGTATCGACTGACTCCTCATATTTCCATCGAGATCGATGGCATGGACCAGATCGCCCGCGACATGGCGGGCGGTCATCTCGAAGCCGTACGCCTGCCCGGTCACGATCTCCAGGATCACATCGGGGGTATCCTTGTAACCGGCCGCCACGAGCCCATCCTTATCGAGGGAACCGTAAGGTTCACCGATGAAGAAGATCGTGGCGCAGGCGAATGCTTCGTGCAGTTTGTTCCCGGCCTGGTCGTTGCATCCCCCGATCGCCTCGGCAAGCATCTCCCGGGCCATGATGGCTGCCTCCGTGTCGGGATACTCCTCGATGAGGCCGTTCAGATGGTCGATCATTTCGACCATCTCCCCCCGCTGGATCATCCAGGTGGTCTCGAGGAGAAGGTTGCGCGCCTGCCGCTCCCGCCCTGAACAGGACGCCAATGAGAGCAGCATCACAAGGAGCACCACGATCGGTCGCTGGTTGGTCCGGAACATGTTTGTACCCCCTTCCATCGGAATGATATCCGACCCGGGGAGCGGCCGTAAACAGGACATCCTGGAAGCCCGTCGTCCTGTCTGATGGTCGGGAGTGAGCATGAGAGAGATCGGAGCCTCGCGAAGGATTCATCATGCGGGACCGATCATGTCGTACCGAAGGGGATATCCGCCGTTTCCGGCCTGCAGCTCTCTCCCTGCTGATTGTTATCGCCATTCT
>JALGWK010000034.1 GCA_025774205.1 bacterium | reverse complement strand
TCGGCCCCGATCCGGGCGATCAGCCGCGGCTGCGGCTCCTCAATCCAGAATTCACCCGCCAGCGGATAATCGAAGGTCCGTTCGCTCGAATGCCTCACGAACCGGGTGGTCTCGATGCCGTAGGAGCGGACCAGGTCGTAGATCTTCTGTGACTCGTAGAAGGTGTCGGTCAGCTCATCCGCCTCCCTGACCCAGGGCGCGCCGGCGAGCATGACCTCGTTGTTGAAGATCATCTGACCCGAGATCTCGTTGGTGAGCAGGGTGAGTATCTCCTGCTCCAGGGGAGTGGTGATCCCCTGAGCCTGGATCGCGCATGGCCCGATCAGCAGCACGATCAGGAGCGGCATGGTGGTCCGTCGAAATAATGTCAACGATCTCATGACTGTTCCTTTTCCAGTGTCATATCAGGTGACAACATTTGTCGCGTGACAGGGCATTAGGGTCAGAGAACCTTCTCAGATCAGTTCAGTTCAGAGTACTTCCACCCTGGCTCCATTCTCGAGGTCTTCAGGAGTCAGATGGTACATCGCGTCAAAGAGGGCGGCCTTGAACGTGCCCGGTCCTTTCGCTTCTTCAGCAGCTCTCTCGGCGGCCAGTCCGTAACAGGCCAGGGCGCTCGCGGTCGCGACCAGGCGGTCCTCCTCCACGGCGAGGAAGCAGCCGATCATCGAGGTCGCCATGCAGCCGGTACCGGTCAGCGTGGTCAGCCACATGTGGCCATTATCAACCCCGATCGTACGCTCACCATCGGAGATAACATCCCTCTCGCCGGTGATGGCGGCGACCGAGGACCAGCTGGTGGCTGCCGCTGATGTCACAGCTGCCGGGTCAGTCACCCCGGTGACACTGTCCACCCCGATCACCTCTCCACCGGCTCCTGAAAGGGCGCCGATCTCGCCGGAATTGCCCCGCACCACGGCGAGGTCTAGTTCCTTGAGGAACTGCAGGAACGACTCGGTCCTGAAGGGCGTCGCGCCCGCGCCGACCGGATCGAGCACGATCGGCACCCCCAGTTCGTTCGCCTTCCGGCCGGCGATCAGCATCGCCTCCACCCAGTAGGGCTCCAGGGTGCCCGGGTTCAGGACGAGGGCGCCCGCGAATCCGACCATGTCGGCGACTTCCTCCTTGGCATGAGCCATAACCGGGGAGGCTCCCACCAGGAGGGTGATGTTCGCCGTCTGGTTCATCACCACGTAGTTGGTGATCTGGTGGATGAGCGGTCGACGCTCCCTGATGAGGGTGAGCGCTGCCGCCGCCTGCGACCTGATCTCGTCTGCCTGCATCACTGCTGCTCCTGTTGGATGGTTATCTGTCGGTTATCTGTTTCAGTTCCCGGGCCGCCATCTCCGGATCATCGGCGGCTATGATCGCCGAAACCACGGCGATCCCGGCGACACCGGTGGAGAGGACTTCGGCCGCGTTGGCGGCGTTGATCCCGCCGATCGCCACGACCGGTACCGGTGATGTACGAACCAGTCCCGCGAGTCCCGCGATTCCCTGGGGGATTCCGGTATCGGTCTTGGTCGGGGTCGCGAAGACGGCATTGCAGCCGATGTAATCGGCGCCGGCAGCGACCGCCGCCTCGACCTGCTCCGCATCCGCCGCGGTGACCCCCAGAATCTTCCCCGGTCCGATGAGCCGACGGGCGAGATCGGCCGGCATGTCGTCCTGGCCGACGTGAATCCCGTCGGCATCCGATGCCAGCGCGATATCGAGCCGGTCGTTCACGATGAAGGTCACCCCCGACTCACGCGTGATCGAACGCACCCGCAGGGCCAGATCGAGGAACTCCGCGGTCGATGCATCCTTCTCACGCAGCTGGATGGTGGTGACGCCCCCGGCAATGGCCGCGGAGACGATCTCATCGATCGGTCTGCCGCGGGAGAGCGGCCGGTCGGTCACGAGGTAGAGGGAAAGGTCCATCAGTATCACCTCACGTACTCTTGGAGCCCACAGAATACTACTTTCACAATGTCGCCGACATCCACTAATCTGAAGTGTTGTATCGCATGAAGGGAGAGACGGTTGCTCGACCTCGCCGGGATGCCGAAGGCAGAACTCCACCTCCATCTGGAGGCCTCGGTGGAGTGGCGAGTGGTGAAAGAGGCGCTCCAACGCCATACGGGCAATGACTTTCCCGAGTCACCCCACTGGCTGGAACCCGACTTCCGATTTGCCAGCTGGGATGATTTCCGCCAGCTCTTCCGTGACTATATCGGCCCCTGGGTCTCCGCCCCGACCGGCTATGCCGAGCTGATACCGGCAATCGGCGACATGCTGATCGCTCAGAATATCAGGTACGCGGAAGTGAATGTCGGTCTCAACGTCTTCGCCCGTTCGAATGTCGATACCGCCACGGTACTCGATCTGCTGGCTATGGAAGCGGACCGGGCCGCTGGACTGGGCACCGTCATCAGGTGGATCGGAGGGGTCAACCGGGAGGAAGGTATCGAGGTGACCGCCGGCTGGATCGACGAGGTCCTCGAATCACCCGTGATCTCCGGTTTCGATCTCCACGGCACCGAACCGGGATGGCCCGCCGACATGTTTGCGGACGTCTTCGTTCCCGTCCTGGAAGCGGGCAAGAAGCTGAAGATGCATGCCGGAGAGATGGCCGGCCCGGAGTATATCAGGGCTGCGGTCGAGGTGGGTTCGACCCAGATCGGTCATGGTACCGCCGCCATACAGGATCCCGGCACCATAGAGATGCTCAGGGATCGGGACATCGTTGTTGAAGTCTGCCCTACCTCCAATGAACGACTGAGGAACATCCCCAATTACGGTGAACACCCGATCTGCGAAATGGAGGAGGGAGGCGTGAAGATCACGCTCAACTCCGATGACGCGCTCTTTTTCGGCCCCGATCTCACCGGTGAGATGGCCCGGATGGTAACCGAGCGCGGCACGACCGCGAGCACCCTTGCCCGGTGGATGAGCAACGCGATCGAGGTTGCCATCATCGAGGAGGAAGAGCGAAGCCGATTCCTTTCCGACCTCGACGCCTGGCTCGCGGCGCAGGGTGAATCTCCCGACCAGTCAGATGTCTGCAGCGCTACCTGAATCATCCCCTCTTCCCGGAACCGGAAGGAGTCCGATGACCTCTGTCTCGACAGGCGGGCGCAGGCGCGCTCTCTTCCTGATGCACGGCACTCTCCTGCTGCTCGGCCTCGGTGTTGTAACAGGCTCATGTTCAAAGGAACAGGAGCCGGGAACCGCTCAAGGAGCCGGAATGGATATCGAACAGGAACCGTACGGCGTGAACCTCTTTACCCTGACCAACCGGAACGGACTCGAAGCGAAGATCACCAATTACGGCGGCATCATCACCTCCCTGCGCGTTCCCGACCGGGATGGAGGCTTCGAGAGTGTGGTCCTGGGGTTTGAATCCATCGAGAAGTACCTCGATGGTCATCCCTACTTCGGCAGCCTGGTCGGCCGGGTGGGCAATCGCATCGCCGGGGGGCGGTTCCTTCTCGACGGCCGTGAGTACCGACTGGCGATCAACAACGGTCCCAATCATCTCCACGGCGGGATCAGGGGCTTCGATACGGCTGTCTGGAAGGCTGAACCGTTCACCTCCGATCGGGGACCGGCCCTGCGGCTCACCTACCTGAGTCGTGACCAGGAGGAGGGCTATCCCGGGAATCTCGAGGTGGAAGTGGTCTACATCCTGAGCGATGACGATGAATTGATCGTCGAATACACGGCGACGACCGACGCGGCCACCCCGATCAACCTCACTCAGCACAGCTACTTCAATCTGGCGGGTATCGGCTCGGGCGACATCCTCGATCATGAACTCACCCTCAACGCCGACCGCTACCTGCCGGTGGACGATACCCTCATCCCGACCGGTGAACTGGCGGCCGTGGCCGGTACGGAGATGGACTTCACCACCCCCCACCTGATCGGAGAACGGATAGCACAGATCAGGGGGGAGGAATTCGCTGGAGGGTACGACCACTGCTACGTCCTGAACGGATCCGATGATGATTCCGTGCCCGCCTTCGCGGCCCGATTGAAGGACCCGGGCAGTGGCCGGGTAATGGATATGTACACCACCGAGCCGGGAGTGCAGTTCTATTCAGGAAATTTTCTGGACGGGACCCTGCGTCGGACGGACGGGATCGTGTTCGACAAGCACGGTGGCCTCTGTCTCGAGGCCCAGCACTTCCCTGACTCGGTGAACCAGGCTCAATTCCCCCCGGTGATCCTGAGACCGGGGGAGACGTACCGTCAGACAACGATCTACAGATTCTCAACGACTCCGTAACCGGGAGAATACCGTGAACCGTATCCGTGCCAGCATCAGCTTCGGAATGATCGCACTCGCTCTGGTCGGCCTCGGCGGGGCCCTCGCGGGATGTTCGGGCGCCAGCGGCCAGGATCCGGCCCTGGAGCCCTGGTTCGCGACAGATCCGCTGGTCGAGGAGATCGTCAGCCAGATCTCCCGGGAGAACATTGAAGTCATCCTGAAGGGGATGGAGTCGTTCGAGACGAGAAACACCCTGTCGGAAACAGAGAGCGACACCCGCGGGATAGGCGGTGCCCGACGCTGGTTGAAGGAGCAGGTGGAAGCCTACTCTCCCCGGCTGGACGTCTACCTCGACCGGTGGGTGTCGGATGCCGGCACGGAACTGGTGAACATCACGGCGGTTCTGCCGGGCACGAATCCCGCCCTCGCGAATCAGCACATCATCCTCGGCGGACACTACGATTCCATCAACCTCGATCCGGTTCGTGAGGGTGATACGTATGAGCGGCGCGACCCGAACCGGCCGGCGCCGGGCGTGAACGATGACATCAGCGGGGTGGCGGTGGCGATGGAATGCGCCCGTGTCTTCTCGCAGTACGATTTTCAGAAGACCCTGGTCTTCGTGGGCTTCGTGGCCGAGGAGCAGGGCCTGGTAGGCGCTTCCCTGCTGGCGCAGAAGATGAAGGCCGAGGGCAAGGAGATCGAAGCGGTCCTGATGATGGACATGATCGGCAGCAGCGTCCGCGGCGGGGGCGCCCCGAGCCAGCCCACGACCGTGCGGGTTTTCAGCGACGGGCCGATGGACTCCCCCTCGCGTCAGATCGCCCGGTTCATGGAGATGATCGGTGAGAGGTACGTGCCGGATCAGGACGTGGATCTCATTTTCCGAAAGGACCGGTTCGGTCGGGGCGGCGACCACACCGCCTTCAACCGGGAAGGGTTCGCGGGGGTGCGTCTCGTGGAGTCGAACGAGGACTACAATAACCAGCACTCCTACAACGATACCTTCGCCAACCTCGACATGGACTACCTGATGCGGAACGCCCGCATCGAGGCCGCCGCGGCGGCCACCCTGGCGCTGGCCTCGGCCTCACCGACACCGATGGGTCTCGGTCGCGGGGAGGGCTACGACGCCCAGGTCAGGTTCATGCCGGCCGTGGGGGAGGGGGTCACCGGTTACGTGATCGCCTTGCGTTCGACGACCGCGCCGCGCTGGGAGGAATTTGTCTGGGTCGGCATGCCTTTTCAGGTCACCTTCCCGCACAAGGACATCGATGAGATCATGGTTGGTGTGGCCGCGGTCAGCGGGGCAGGCAGGCCGTCACTCATCTCGGCCTACCTGCGCTGATCACTCCTCCGCGCTTTCGTCCATCCATCCAATCGTCTCCCGGAGCCTCCTTCAGGATCACGAAAGATGCGGAGAGTCGGGAGAGCCTGAGTATCCGGGAATCCTGGTGAGTGATCGGTGTCAGTTCAAACCTTCAGAATGTCCGCCCCGGGTCTGGATCGTCTCGGCTATGTATATCGATCTTTTACAGATAGCGAAGATCAACGAGGAATGGAAGATCGTGAATGTGCTCTGGGTAGCGAACCCGGACGCTCCCCGACGGGGCAGTTGATCTGAATCTTTCTGGTTTCCGGTGACTGAAGCCGGATCCAGCGACCGGAAGTAACTATAAGGTCGACGCGGATACGGGAGAGAGCCTAGTCTCACTGGAGATCGAGCGAGGTTCCATCAACATCCGCCAACATCCGCCGGCCGGACTTTTTCAGGTGCGATCATCATCCGGCGGTATTGACCGTGGAGGATCAACATGCCGCTGATGATCAACCGGGACGAGGTCCAGTCAGTCCTCCAGATGGGGGAGTGCATCGACGCTCACGAGAAAGCGTTCAACGAGATGGCCGCCGGCACGGCGGCGCTCCCGCTGCGGACGCCGATCAAACCTCCCGACGGGCTCTCTCTCTATATGCCTGCCTACCTGCAGGAGATGAATGCCCTCGCCTGCAAGGTCGTCACGGTCTACAAGGACAATCCCGCCAATCACGGACTCCCGGTCGTCATCGGGACCGTGCTGCTGCAGGACGCCTCCACCGGCCAGGTGATCTGCATCATGGACGGCGGCTACCTGACGGCGGTTCGTACCGGCGCTGTCAGCGGCCTGGCCACCAGGTTCCTGGCCCGTGAGGACGAGGGACAGGTCGTGACGATCTACGGGGCCGGGGTTCAGGCCCGGATGCAGCTCTGGGCGGTATGTGAGGTCCGGGATGTCTCACGGGCGATGATCTGCGATGTGGTTCCCGAGGCGGCGTACAGTTTCTCCAACGAGATGAGCGACCTGCTCGGGATCCCGGTCGAGGTGCAGGATGAGGAGGAGGCGCTCCTCGAAGCCGACATCATCTGTGCGGCCACCAGCTCTCCCGACCCGATCCTCGACGGCTCGAAGGTGAGGGAGGGCACACACATCAACGGGATCGGCAGTCACTCACCGGGCGCGAGGGAGATGGATGGGGAAATCGTCAGGAGATCGCTCCTGATCGCCGACTCCTATGAGGCCTGCCTGAACGAGGCGGGGGACATCATGATCCCGATCTCGGAGGGTTTGATCGACGAGGGACACATCCACGCCGAACTCGCCGAGATCGTGGCCGGGCGGAAGGAAGGTCGGACCTCGCCCGAACAGATCACCCTGTTCAAGTCGAACGGTCTGGCGATCCAGGATGCCGCGACCGCGAAACTGGTCTATGAACGGGCGCAGGAGCAGGGGATCGGGACCGAAATAGAACTATGAGGAATCCTCCTCGAAGTGGGTGGCGATTGCCTCCCGGGCCGCCTCCGCGTCCGGCTCAGCCACCAGGATCCGAACCTCACCCATGCCGTCCATCGTGAACGGGTGCACGCTCAGAACCGAATGCCCCCTGGTCATGCTCTCGATACCGATCGATTCGAGCATCCCCCGGATGACATCCGCTTCCGCGACACCCTGAACCGAGCATACCTCCACGATCTTCATGTCGCGGTACTTCTCCCGATCGGCTTCGGCGGCACGCTGTCGCTGCTCATAGTCCGAGTCGGAGACCAGGGGTACTTCGCAGTCGTGACAGTGGGTGTATTCATCGCGGTAATCGGTGCCGCATTCGGGGCATTTCATCGCGTTCAATCCGTTCTGGCCTGGTGATCGATCCACATACGGTCCGATATCGTACCAGAACCCTTCCGATGACCGCTACCGGAGTGTCCGGAAAAGTCCGGATGAATTGATGTGATCGTTTCCTCGATTGTATACAGGATAAGAGATGCCAATCCCGCAGTGAACAGGCTAGGATTGGCGGTCTGACCGAATCCACACTGTACGTTCGAGCAGTCTCATCAAGAAGGGGGCATGTCTATGATCCGCTCTCCACGGAAATGGGCAGGCGGCATGTTGTGCCTGGCACTCCTGCTGGGGACAGCGCCTGGTGCCTCGGCACAGAGAGCGCCCATTTCATTCGACGATTACCACGGGTATACCGGGACGGTCGAGTATCTTCAGGCTGTCAACCGGGCCTACCCGAATATCACCGAACTCCTGGAGATCGGTGAGAGCACCATGGGGCGGACGATCTATGTCCTCGTTATCTCGAACATGAGAACCGGGACGACGATCGACCGTCACATCGAACTTCGCAACCCGCGCCGGGAGAACGTGCAGAACGTCACCCCGATGAAGTCGTACCACGGCAAGCCGGGCCAGTGGATCGACGGCGGGACGCACGGCAATGAGTACACCGGCACCGAAGTCTGTCTCTACATCATCGACAAGCTCGTTAGCGGGTACAGTTCCGACGACGGGCTCAAGACCCTGATCGACGATTGTGTCTTCTACGTCTGTCCGATCGTCAATCCCGACGGCGTGTACAACAGCGTCGAGGGCGGGAATTCCCAGCGACAGAACTCGATGAACAACGATGATGACAACGATGGCCGGATCAACGAGGACGGACCGGACGACCTGAACGGCGATGGTCATATCACTTCGTTCCGTTACCGCGATCCCGAGGGCGGCTACGTGGTCGACGATGTCGATCCGCGGGTGATGGTCCGTCTGGCGCGCGGCGCCGAGACCGACAAGGAGCGCTGGTCGGTGATTCGGGAAGACCGGGACAACGACGGCGACGGTCGCCGGGGCGAAGACTCCGAGCGGGGCATCGACGTCAACCGGAACTACCCGGAAGGGTGGTACGGTGACGACAACGAGAAGGCCGGAAGCGGCTACTACGCAGCTTCAGCTCCCGAGTCACGCGCCATCCTCGAATTCTTTACCAACAACACCAACATCCTTCTGGTACAGTCGTTCCACACGAGTGGAGGCTTCACCTACCGGCCCTTCGCCCGCTGGCCCGACAGCCGGATCGACGCCAAGGACCTGGCGATCTTCGACAAGGTGATGGGGAAGAAGTACTGCGAACTGCTCGGCGCCGATTATCCGGCCGAGTGGGATGTTGAGCCCGCGCCCCAGGCGGCTGCCGGGCAGGGCATGCGGATGCGGCCGAGCGGTGCACCCCAGGGCGGCACTCCGCAGCAGATGGTGCGGGTGCAGCGACAGGCCCCCGGCGGCCAGCAGACGACTCGCGCGGGTGGTGGCGGCGGCGGTGCTCGCGGCTACGACCTGCCCCGGGAATGGACCCACCCTTACAACGACAACGCCGACCGGCCCTACGGCTACGGTATCTTCATCGACTGGGCCTACGCGCAGTTCGGCTCCTACTCGATGACGACCGAACTGTGGAACCGGTCGCGCGACTTCCCCGGCATGCCCGAGTTCGAGGGTGATGACGTCCAGGCTCAGCAGGAGCGCTGGCTGGTTAATTACCAGGAGGAGAACAATGGCGGTCGCTTCTTCGTGCCGTGGCAAAGCTACCGGCACCCCGACCTGGGACAGGGCGAGATCGGCGGCTGGATCGCCCAGTACAACTCCCGCAACAACGCCTTCCCTGGTGACGCGCTGCGCCATGTCTGTGACATTCACTGGCAGTTCGAACTCTTCAAGGCGAACCTGCTTCCCCGGGTAGTCGTAACCGACGCCACGGCGGAGGTGCTCTACGAGACGAACAGCGCTACCGAGGCGAGCGTCACCTACCAGGGCGACACTGCCACCATCAATCGCGGACGGCGCACCGGCGCGGTCAAGGTCGTGCTGGTGACCGCCACGATCGAAAACACCGGACAGCTGGCCACGCAGGTCGCGCGCGGCGCCCGGTTGGCCGGGAACCGCAACGACGCGGTCTGGCTGGTCGGTGACCGGGACCGCATAACCTTCCTGCAGGGCACCGCCCACCAGTCGATCGGGGTGCTCGAGGGAGTGATGCCGATTCCCGGTATCCAGAGTTCGGCTCCGGCTGCCGGCGGAAGAGGACAGCAGCAGATGATGATGCAGATGCCGGCTGGAATCCCGCCCGAGATGATGCAGCAGTTCATGAGCCGGATGGGTGGAGCCCAGCCTGAAGTGCAGGCGGGCAATACCCGTGAAGTAAAGTGGCTGATCATGATCGAGGGTAATTCGCCGCTGAAGGTGATCGTCACCTCGCAGCGCGGCGGTACCCATGTCAAAGAGATCACACTCCGATGAACCGGGAGAGAACCATGAAAATGAGAATGAACTGGAAGAGTGTGCCGGTTTTGATTCTCGCTGCCCTTGTCATGGCAGCCTGGTCGAACCCGGCTTCAGCACAGGACAAGGAACCGGCCAACCCCGGCGGATATCACGGGGAACTCGACTTCACCATCAGCTGGAAGCGGTACTACAGCTATGAGGAGTGGACGAAGATCATGCATGATCTTCAGACCAAGTACTCGAGCCTGGCCGACATCGAGAGCATCGGCAAGAGCCGGATGGGGCGGGACCAGTTCCTGCTGACCATCACGGCCAAGGAGACCGGCGCTCACGGAACCAAAACAGCGATGTGGATGGACGGAGCGGTCCACGGCAACGAAGTGAACGGTGTCATGTGTTGCCTCTACACAGCGTGGTACCTGCTCACCAGGTACGACTACGACCCCTACGTCCACGAGATGTTGAACACGACCACGTTCTACATCCTGCCTGGCCTCAACGTGGATGCCAACGACTCTTACGTCATGTGGCCGAACACGGAGAACGATCCCCGTGAGCCCTACCGTCCCGAGGACAATGACGGCGATGGTCTCTACGACGAGGATCAGAACGAGGACGTGGACGGTGACGGTGAACTCTCCTCGATGTACATCGAGGACCCGACCGGTAACCTCAAACTCTCCGACGACGGTCGGCGGTTCATCCCCGTCGCCTCCGAGTTCGAGGATGTGATGCGGTTCCGTTCCCTCGGACGGGAAGGGTACGACAACGACGGCGACGGTCGGATCAACGAGGATGATATCGGCGGTCCCGACCCGAACCGGAACTACCCCTACGGGTGGAACCTCGGCGCCGGCTGGCCCTACCCGATGTCGGAGAACGAGACCCGCAACGCCTGGGAGTTCCAGCGCACCCACGAGAACATCTTTGCTGCTTTCCACTACCACAACACCGGACGGTTGATCATGACCTCGGTGCCGTGGGAGGTCGAGGGTGCGGCTCCCGCTGCCGGGAGAGGTGGTGGCGGCGGTCCCTACGGTCAGGGTCGCGGTTTCCAGGCCATGACGCCTGAACAGCGGCTGGCCCAGATGCAGGAGGAGAACCAGTACGCTCAGTTCTTCGACCGGAACGTCGCGCCCGCCTACCGGCACGACCTGGCCGTACAACAGCAGATAGCCACCATGGGTGCCCGGATCATGAAGAACTACCGGCCGACCCAGGCCGGTCCTCCCGGATCGGGTCAGGCCCAGTCGAACTCGTACATGTCGGCCGGGCAGTACGCCTACCTGATCGAGTTGTGGGGTACCCACATGGACGGTGACCAGAACGGTGACGGCCGGGTGGACCAGGAAGAGCGGATGCTCTGGCTCGACATCGAACTCACCGGTGAAGGCTGGGTCGTGCCGCACCGCTTCGACCATCCCGACCTCGGTCCGATCTGGATCGGCGGAACGATGAAGAAGCACATCGGCCGTACTCCGCCGGCCAGATACATCGAGTCGGAAGCGTTCAGGAACATGCAGTTCGTGCTCTACTGCGCGAGCCAGTTCCCGAAGGCCGAGGTCGAAGAGATCAAGGTGACCCCGTCCACGGGTGACCTGCTCTGGGTGGATGTCACGGTGAAGAACGACCGGACCTACCCGACGATCTCCGATCGTGATCTGGAACGTGAATGGGTTGACCAGGACAGGCTCAGCTTCTCATCCTCGAGCAGCATCACCCGGGTGGAGATACCCGAGGGCTCCACGATCATCGATCCCAACGATCGACGCACACAGGGGAATGTCGTAGGGACAGAAGATCCGGAGTTCAGATTGAACGGGCAGAGCAGCCGGACCTTCCGGTATCTCGTGAAGATGTCCGGCAACAACGGCTGGGTTGAGTTCACCATCAACTCGTTCCATGGAGGTACCGCCACGAAGCGGCTGAACATCCGCTCGGGCGACTGAAACAGAAGTCACATTCGGTCAGACAGGAAGTAGAGAGAAGATAGACTGCTTCCCTTTCAGGGGCGCCGGCTCGACCGGCGCCCCTGTTTTTTTTGTGCTATCTCCTATATTGTTGAAAGTTCTACGTGCGGTTCGCCCGGAGCACCAGATCGTCGTATTCGCTACCGTCGATGATAGCCTCGACGATCGCGGGACCATCCGTACTGAAGGCCTGTGTGAGCGCGGAACGATATTCATCCGAATCGGCCGCCCCGAACACCGGGACTCCCAGGAACGTATCACCCAGGCGGTGATTCCCGGTACGGATTGGCGTGCCGGCGGTTCCGTACCCTTTCCGCTCCTGCTTGATCCGGATCAGTGAGAGGGACCGGTCGGTCAGGATTACGAAGACAACTTTAAGGTTCAGGCGCCTCGCGACATCCAGTTCGCCCGCCGACATCAGGAAGCCGCCGTCACCGACCACGGCGCAGACTGGTTGGTCGGGCCGGCTCAACCGGGCCCCGATGGCAGCCGGGATACCGAAGCCCATCGACGACCAGCCGTTCGTCATCAGCTGTCTGTCGGGCGCTGGGGTGGGCCACATCTGACCGATCAGGTGGGTGTGGGCGCCAACATCACACGCCATGATCCCCTCATCGGGCAGGATCTCCCGCAGGATCGCCAGGGCGGCCCGCGGGCCGAAGGCACCCGCTGTAGGCGCCAGGCGGTCGAACATGGCGCGTCTCCGTTCAGCGAGCGCGTCGAGGTCCCAGTCGAAACCGGGTGTCTCGATTTCCGCCAGCCGTTCGAGCGCCATCCTGATATCACCGACGACATCGCAGGCCAGATCGTGCGCGGAGGTGTCGATGTCAGCCGGGGTGGTGTCGATGTGCACCAGCGGGGCATCAGGCAGCCACTCTTCGTAGCTGAATTCGACCGGGTCGTACCCGATCGCGAGAACCAGGTCAGCCTCCTGATGGGTCCTGGCCACTTCATCACTCAGGGCGTGGAAGAGGACGCCGGCGTAGGCAGGGTGGTCCTCGGGCAGCATGCCCTTGGCCATCGGGGTGAGCACGACCGGGATCCGGTTTTCCCCGGCGATCTTCGCGATCAGGGGACGGACATCGAACCGGGTCGCGCTCAGGCCGACCGCGAGCAGGGGCTTTTTCGCGCCGGTGAAGAGTTCCTCCATCCGGTCCAGAACCGCCGGCGTGGGTGAAGGGAGCGTGCCGGCGGGATGGAAGCGGGCTGCATCTCCGATCGCGTCGTGTGAGGCCATGCCAAGGGGCAAGCCGATATGAACCGGTCCGGGCGGCTCGGCCGTCGCGAAGCGGGCGGCTTCGATCACCATCTCCGAAACCCGGTCAGCCTCCAGCCGGGTGGTCAACTTGGTCAGGGGGTGGAAGAGGGCCTGGTGATCGATGTTCATCTGAACCCGGCGATCGAGCAGGTGATCGGGCATCTCGTCGGTGAAGGCCAGCAGGGGGGAGCGGTCGAGCAGGGCACCGCCCACGCCGGTAGCCAGGTTCGTGGCGCCCGGACCGAAGGTCCCGAAGCAGGCCCCGGGCACGCCGGTCAGCCGTCCGCAGACATCCGCCATGACGGCGCCGGGCCCCTCATGCCCGACCAGGATGAATTCGAGTCCGTCGACTTCCCCGATGGCCTCCAGGTAGTCGATCCAGCCTCCGCTCGGAACCCCGAACAGATACCGGGTACCCACCTCCCGAAGGGCTCGCGCCAGTTGTTCAGCTACGGATGCCACCCTAACCTGCCTGGTTCGATGTTGTCCCGGGTGCAGATCGATTCTGCCACTGAACCTAACATACCGCTTTTCGGCAGTCCAATCTCACCCTGGTGAAAGGGCCCGATGCCTGGAATCGATCTTTCCCCAAACCTTGCGACTCGATTCACCGTTTACATGTACTACCAGCCTGCCCGGAACAGCTGGAGCGAATAGATGACACGAAGTCGGATTATCTTTCTCTTGATAGTGACTGCCTGCATCGGTCTTACCTCTTCCTGTGGAGTGAGTAGTGATTCATGGCTGAGAGAGTCGATTGATCCGGATGGTATCCGGGTGGTCGAGAACGGCTCCAATCCGCGCGACTGGACGGGTGAGTTGCCGATCATGCGTTTTGAGGATGAAGCCGTGATCGGAGAGGGTGGGGAGGGGGATGATTATCTACTCTCCATGAGGACCTCAGGAGGCGTGGTCGGCGGTGGACCCGACGGGCAGGTGGGGTATACCGAGCGGCAGCCTCCGGAACTGCGTGTGTTCGGAACCGATGGAGCTTTGCTCTGGAAGGCGGGACGAGACGGGGAGGGGCCGGGCGAGTTCCGGGTCCCCATGCGACCGCGGTACGTGACAGAGGTCGGATGGATCGTGAATGCCCCAACACTCAGACGCCTGATCGTATTCGACGAGGACGGCGACTTCGTTCAGAACCGTTTTCTGGATCAGGTGCCCCGTGCCCGGCATTTCACGCATCTTGGTTACCTCCCGAACGGTGATTTCTGGATTCTGGCGCACCGGTCGATCCAGGGGGAGATGGGGCAGGACATGGCCTATTATCCCGTCTGGGTCCAATGGGAAGACCTCAGGTATGTCCAGGCGGATTCGTTCGAGCATGTGTCGGTCGTCAAGGATGACCGGTACACCTACATGTATGAAGAGAATCCGGCCAATATGACAGTGGATGGGCAGGGACGCGCCTGGGTGAATTGTGTCTTCCCCTACCAGATCGAGGTATATACGCCGGGAGGGGCCGACCACTGGCGGATCCGCAGGGAATATGAATCGACCGGATTCTCTGACGCCTATCGTGAATCGGTGGAAGCCGAGCCGCTCATGGAGATGGAGGGGGAGGTCTGGTATCTGAGATTGCCCGAAGCGCAGGCGGCCATCAGCGGCATGAACTGGACCGGAAACGACGAGATGTGGGTTTTCCAGAGCGCCTGGATCGACTCGCCCCTGGTCCAGGTGGATGTGTTCAGTGAAGATGGCGTCTTCGAGCGCTCCTTCCTGGCTGACCGGAGTCTGCGCGGTATGCCGATCGGGGCTGACCATCTCTGGCGGAGTGATGAGGCTGAGGACGGTTCACCCCTCCTGATCCGGTCGCGGTACTGGTTCGAGGAACGGGACTGACCATCAGATTCCCGTGCTGAGGCGCTTTCTTTGGAGTTTTCAGCGGGAATGGTGGATACTGGCAGACCGGAACCGCACCCCGGGAAGAATCGAGCGCGATGGAAACCGATCCGGCACCTGCTGACCTCACTACCGTTCCCTTCGCCTACCAGGTGAAACGCAGGATGTTCCCGAGATCACTTTCGCCTGGCAGGGGGGGGAGCCGCTCCTGATGGGGCTCGACTTCTACCGGAAGGTGGTTGAGCTTCAATGGAAGCACGCTCCCACCGGTACCCGGATCGTCAACGCCTTCCAGACCAATGGGCTCCTGCTCGATGACGAGTGGGGTACCTTCCTCCACGACCATGGATTCCTGATCGGACTCAGCCTCGACGGGCCGGAGGAGATGCATGACGCCTTCCGGGTCGACAAGGGGGGCCTGCCCACCTGGTCACGGGTGATGGAGGGACTCGACTGCCTCCGGAAACACGAGGTCGAGTTCAACATCCTCACCTGCGTGCAGGCCGCGAACATGGAGCATCCGGTCGAGGTCTACCGGTTCCTGCGGGATGAAGTCGAGGCGTGGTTCATCCAGTTCATCCCGATCGTGGAGCGGGATAATGAGAGCGGATTCCAGGAAGGT
>JALGWK010000300.1 GCA_025774205.1 bacterium | reverse complement strand
CAGTTCGCAGGTCTGCCGGGCCCGGGCGATCAGGTCCGGATCTCCCCCGGTCCTGGAGATCTCGCAATAGAGGTAAGGCCGGTACCGTTCGATCGTACGGATGAGCCCTCGGAGTGCCTCTAGTTCGCCTCCCTCGACATCGATCTTGATGACGGCCAGCTCCTGCAGATCGAGAGTGTCCACGACTTCGTCGCCGATCGTGAAGTACGTCGCGAAGGAATGCCCAGGCACTCTGTCCGGTGGGAAAGACAGGTGGGCTGAGGCCTTTTTCGATCCGCGTCCACCGGCGTAGATCATCCGCACTTCCTTGAGATCGGAGAACGCGAAGGGCAGGATCAGGGCTTTCTCGAAACCGTTCAGGCGGATCAGTTCCTTGAGGTAGAAAGTACAGGACGGATTGGGTTCCACCCCGTAGTACTCCACCTCCCCGGTGATCACCCTTAGTTTGACCAGATAGACACCCTTGTTCGCGCCGACATCGAGGACGCAGCCCGGCCGGGTGGCGATAAAGGCCTCGAGACAATCCGACATCCAGAACTCGCCGGGTGCGATGTACCCACCGTTCACCATGCCGTAGATCGTCGGTGAAACAAGCCTCATTCCCATGTAGTTCGACGCGACCTTCTTGAGACCGATCTGGGATAAGGCGATGACGATCTCCCGCTTGATGATCTGGAGAACTCTCACGTTGTATTGTTCCTCGAGGTGAGTCTGTCGCGTATACGGGACATGTCGAGCGGGTGATTATCCCACCTCGTGTCCTCACCTGCAACCAGATCGGCGGTGTAGCACATATATTCAGGCACGCTGCCAGTAAGGGGCTATGAAATCGATCCCTGGAATATCTATCTGGTTATCATCTGCAACGGGAAGAGGGGGAGAGCTCAAATGCCCTCCCCCTCTCTGCATCAGGGTGACTCGGGTATAATGATCCTGTACCCCTTGTCTCCCAGGAGGACCTCAACGATCTCACCGATGGCGGCATAGTCCGGAAGGGATTCGAACTTCTTCCAGAGACTCATGAATTCCTCGCTGCCGATCTCGATGTCGGTGAGTTCCGCGTCTTCTTTGAGAGCATCATCACGCCAGACGTCCGTCTCCCCATCCAGACGGAACGTCTTTTCATCGACGCGCCTGACGCCGAGGCCTTCTGATCCGATAAGGGTAGTCGAGGTCTGATAATCTCTCTCGGAAACGCTGGACCGCACGGCACCCCGGCCGACCTGAGTTCTGCTCCCGGCCTGGCTGGTATAGAAGGTGGAGTCGGGAGGTTGCGAGAGAGTATTGGTCTGGAGCTGAAGGATCTGGTTGGTACTTGATACAGCCATCCGCTCCATTTCTTCGATGCTGTACGACCGCTGCATGGCGGCAACATCCCGCTGGATCATCTCGCGCGCTGACGTTACGGAAACGACGTCACCTGTGTTCAGGGTGGTAGGATTGAGGCTGATATTCCTGATCGAGTTCGTATCCGCCACCACCTGCTGATCGTCATAACTCACGGTTTCGTACCCTACCATGGTTGCGCGGACGTTATATCGTCCGGGCGGAACGTTTATGATGACATAATTCCCTTCCGGATTCGTGAAGGCGCCCATGGTGGTCGCCGTGTCGTCGGTGAGGAGCAGAAAGATATTCACCGGTGCGGCCGGATTACCCGTATCAGCATCGGTAACCCGCCCCCGTATTGTGCCGGTTCCCGGCACCGGCGTCGCGCTCCTGAAGTGCACATTTTGCAGACCGCGGTCGGAATAACCGGGCAGATCGCCGGCAAATCTTCTTATGTCGTATTCCGGCTCGGTCACCAGATAGGATGTATATGGTGTTACCAGCCCGAACTTCTCGCCCAGAGCCGTGACTTCGGATCTGAGTTCCCTGGACTCACCGTTGAGTCTGATCTGTTCGAGCAGATATCCCACCTTGCGTTGTGCCCAGAGGGGTGCCAGGAAATCAGCATCCTCCTCAACAGGCCGAAAGTGGAACGATCGTCCGATCCTCGAGCGACTCTCGTCCCTCATCCCCCTGAGATCGATCCGGGCGGTCCCGCTCCGCCGGTATCTTCCCATGACCGTTATTTCGCTCCCGCTAAACAGGTCAGGGAGAGTACGCGGGAACATATCGTGGACATCCACACCGTCGATCCCGAGTTCGAGGTCGGCCAGGACAGGAGAACTGATCCGCTCGAAGAAGGCACTGACATTGGATTCGAGGTTCTGGAAGGGCTCCACATAGGTGGAAATCCCGTTGTGGCTTCTCGCAAGCTGGTCGAGGAGGTATGCGTTCACATCATACCCCACACCCCACGTGAAGAGCCGGGTCGACCCGATCATGATCCTGTTCGTAAGGTCGATTAAAAAATCTGTGTCGGAATTGCCGACCGTAGGACGGCCATCTGTCATAAAAACGATGTACAGAGGCCTGCTGGATGGAACGGCATGCCTGTTACCGTTTCCATTACCGCGGGCAACCTGCTCTTCCGAGAGGGCTGCGGCCTGGATCAGGGCTTCTTCGATATTCGTTCCGCCGGCCGCACTGAGATCTTCCGTGAATTCGCGGGCTTTCCCGACCATCTCCGGAGTGGCCCGGGTGAGGCCCTCACCCCACGTTTCGACTGTGCTGCTATACGTGATCAGCCCGAAGCGGTCCTCAGGTTCCAGTGTCCCGAGGCCGAACTTGAGTGCTTCGACAGCGTCGTCCAGTTTATTAGCCTCGCCCATCGATCCTGAAGTATCGATGACGAAGATGATGTCTCTGGGGATCCGCCTGATACTCCTTTGCCAGCCCGGGGAGATGGTCAGCAGGAAATATCCATCCTCATCTTCCGGCCTGTGCGCCAGGAGACTGAGCCCGATATCCTCATCCTCTCCGAGCGAATAGAAGAG
>JALGWK010000299.1 GCA_025774205.1 bacterium | reverse complement strand
GGGTTGTCGGCGAAAACATCGTACCTTCCATTACGGTCTATACATCCGCCTGGAGCAGACTCAATCCCCTCCCGGTGACTCCCGGATTTCCCCCCGTGAACTGGTATGAGGACGAAGAAGAAGGAATGGTTACGGTCGATGGAGATGCCTTCTACCATTCGGCTGGTGACACACCGGAAAACACGACTGACCGGGAACCGTGGAACATGGGATGGTGCGCGCGGCTCGGCCTGCTCACCGCGCTCCGTTTCATCGAGGGTCCTGTCACGTGACAGATGTCGTCACCGAGAGTGACACCGCGCCTCTACCAGTTCTCCGCCAGAAGTTCGAAATGAGCCTGGGGATGGATGCATGCCGGGCAGGTCTCGGGTGCTTCATCACCTTCGTGGAGGTATCCGCAGTTGCGGCAGCGCCAGACGACCCCGTCCTCCTTCTTGAACACCGTACCTGCCTCCACGTTCTTCAATAATCCGAGATAGCGGTTCTCGTGCTGCTTCTCGGCCACCGCGACGGCCTCGAATGTTGCGGCGATCGCTGTGAAACCCTCATCCCTCGCAATACTCGCGAATTCCGGATACATGCTTTCCCATTCGTAGTGTTCCCCGGAGGCTGCTGCCTTGAGGTTCTCAGCGGTTGTGCCTATCACTCCGGCTGGGAACGCTGCCTGGATCTCCACGTCACCGCCTTCCAGGAACTTGAAAAGACGTTTGGCATGCTCCTTTTCCTGCGCCGCAGTCTCTTCGAAGATGTGCGATATCTGAACGAATCCCTCCTTTTTGGCCGCGCTGGCGAAAAAGGTGTAGCGATTCCTGGCCTGAGACTCACCGGCGAACGCCGTAAGCAGGTTTTTTTCAGTCATCGTGCCTTTGATGTCTGCCACTGATAACCTCCAGTTGGTCCAGTTATGAACGGTTTCGCTATTGTTTCAGATGGTAGGCGATCTCAGAGAGCCCGAGCGAGATGTGTTCATCCCGGACCAGCACATCGGGCGGTACTGCCAGATCGGTCGGTGTGAAGTTCCAGATGGCTTTGATACCGACTGAAACAAGCCGGTCGGCAATAGTCTGGGATACCTCGACAGGCGTGCAGAGAATGGCGAGCATGATGTCATGCTTCCTGATATACGGTTTCAGGGATCTGATCGACCTGATGGTGTGGCCGGCTTTACTGCGACCTGTCTTGGCAGGATCGCTGTCGAAGACGGCGGTGATGCTGAGACCATATTTCTCGAAACCGGGATAGGTGAGCAACGCCCCTCCCAGCTGTCCCACACCAATGAGCACAGCTGGATTCTCCTTATCGAATCCCATGACCGTTCGCACGGCACAGCAGACATCCTCGACCTGATACCCGACACGACCGATACCCACGAGTCCGATCGCGCCAAAGTCTTTCCGGACCTGCGTAGGATCGATATCGAGGGCTTCGGCTATCTGGGCACTCGTGATCGTCTGGATCGGCTTCGAGGCCGTTGTCTGAGACAGAAACCGGTGGTACCGCATCAGACGTTCAAGCACCACCCTTTTGAGACGCACCTGGAACTACCTCCCTGCAACATCTGGATATCTCGAGGGACTGAATATGTGAAATATATCACGATTGGTCGCAAATAGCCATATCAGGTGAATGGTACTGCAGATAAATACCTGTCGATTTCCCCCAGAAAACAGGTCTGCCGAAGGAGATCGAAAAACGTTACCCGATCAAATCATTCACCATTTTCATCAAAAGCGGGGGATCGAGGGGCTTGTGGATAAAGCCTTCTGGTGGTGGAACCTGACGACGGGTGGAGATGAATCTTTCGAAATCATCTGACACGCCGGTAATGATGATCACCGGAATTGTCTGCAGTTGCTCGTCCTCTTTCAGTTTTCGATATACGGCAACACCTGATTTTTCAGGCATGGTGATATCGAGGGTGACAAGATCCGGTGGGTTCTGTTCCAACATCACCAGTGCCTCGGAACCATCTTTTGCCGACACCGTTGCGTACCCGTTATCCTCCAGGACCGTGATAAGAAAATCACGCGCATCGGGATCATCGTCTACTACAAGCACGAGTTTGCCAGTGTCAGTCATCAGATATTTCCTTTTCAGTCAGGAGCGCGATGTCTGTTTCCGAATCATCTTCTGATTCAATGTCGACCGGAGCCTCACGAGGTAATTGTACCACAAATCGGGTTCCGGAATCAGGTTTTGATTCAAGTTTGACTGATCCACCGTGAGCAGTCGCGATCTTGTCGGAAATGAACAGTCCGAGTCCCGTTCCGGTACCTTTCGATGAAAAGAAGAGGGTAAAGGCCTTCTCCCGGGTCTCCTGGTCCATCCCGATACCATTATCCTCAACTTCAAATTCGATGTGATCACGAAATCCACGCAGGCAGAATGTCACCTTGTGTTCGCTCTTCTTCTCATCCATGCGGCAGGCATCGAATGAATTTTCGAGAAGATTCAAAAGAAGGGCCCGGATCGCCTGAGCATCGGCATGGAAAGTACCCGCGTCAGGATCGAAGCTGGTCGCGAATTCTACCTGCTGTTCCCTTGCCCGGTTCTCCATCGCAGCGAGTACTTCCTCGGCGATGTTCAATGAGGACAGGATCTCCCAGTTCGGGACACGGTCCTTGGCGTAATACAGGATATCCGAGACCATACTGCTGATGCGGCTGACATTCCGCTGAACGGTCGCCCACCCCTTTTCTACCCGCTCCTCAATGCCTTTCGACATACCGGTATCGACCAGATACATCCCTCCCGCAAGTCCGTTCAGCAATCCTTTCAATCCATGGGATACCGAACCGATCAGAAGCCCGAGAGAGGTCAATCTATCTTCAAGATCGCGGATATGGGTAATGTCGGCACTCATCTCCATCACCCCGGTGATGTTCCCC
>JALGWK010000298.1 GCA_025774205.1 bacterium | reverse complement strand
CCCGAAGACCCTCTGGGACCGGGAGCATCCGGCTGACGAGGACAACCGCATCGATATGGCGATGCGATCCCTGATGGTTCGCGGCGAGGCCGATGGCAGGGAGCGGATCATCCTTATCGATGCCGGAGCCGGAGACAAACTCGGTGACAAGATGAGGTCGATCTATCAGATCGACTACAGCCGGAAAGACCTCCTTGGCAGTCTTGCTTCGGCCGGAGTGACGCCTGCCCAGGTGACAGATGTGATCCTCACCCATCTCCACTTCGACCATTGCGGTGGATCCACCGTGGTCATCGACGGGGAGGTGGTGCCCACATTCCCCAACGCTGTCTACCACGTGCAGCAGAGCCAGTGGGAGTGGGCCCGGGCACAGAACGAACGGGACCAGGCGAGTTACCTGCCTGAGAACTATCAGCCCCTCGAGCAGAGCGGACAACTCAACCTGATCGACGGGGAGGTGGAACTGCTGTCCGATATCTACCTCGTCGTGGTGGATGGTCACACTCCAGGCCAGCACCTGCCCCTGATCAGAACCGTCCAGAAGACGGTCCTCTATTGTGGCGACCTGTTCCCCACGCCCGGTCACATACCGCTCCCCTGGATAATGGGCTACGACCTGGAGCCTCTGAGGACCCTCGATGACAAGCGGCGTCTCCTCCCGAGGGCGGTCGAAGAGGAGTGGATTCTCTTCTTTGAACACGATCCCGGAATGGAGTGTTCGTCAGTCGAGGATACTGGCCGGGGGTACCGGGCCGTGGAGCCGGCAATTCTGGAGGATTGTCTCTGAAATTTCCTGTTGCGGTCGGGAGGCCTCAATCATACCGTGCGGTGGTCATTTGGGGCTGAACCGAAGCTGCAACCAGATGGAGGATGGTTTTCATGACGTATGTGATCGTTGAACCCTGTGTCAACACGAAGGACACCGCCTGCGTGGACGTGTGCCCGGTCGACTGCATTCACCCGACCAAGGATGAGGATGGGTTCGAGGAAGCAGAGATGCTCTACATCGAGCCCGACGAATGCATCGATTGTGGCGCCTGTGAACCGGCCTGCCCGGTGGAAGCCATCTTCCCCGAGGAGGATGTCCCGGAGCAGTGGGAGAGCTACATCCAGAAGAACGCCGACTACTTCGCCTGATAGAACCGACCCTTCACACGGGCGGATACCCTCCGGGATGACACCCCCGGATGGCTTCTCCCGGTATGGGTGACACACACTGACGGCCTCCGGATCACGTCCGGAGGCCGTTCTCGTTTATCCTCCCGCCGACTCTGTCACGGGATGGGATCGTACTGTGGAGCTGTTGGAGTCTAGAATCCGATCGCGGCCGCCACTGAGAAGTAACGCTTCTCGATCGGAACGTAGATACCCAGGGCGGAGTCCATCTCGAAGTCGGTGATGGTCGAAACCGCCGCGGAGAGATCCACGACCAGGAAGCGGAAACCGGCTCCCACGGAGAGGTTGCCGCGGTTCAGACCAGCCCGCAGCTGGAAGAAGGGGACCTTCACCTCGGCGCCGAGCTGAATCCTGTCCATGATATCCCCATACGCTTCACCCCGCACGTTGGTGAGGTCCTGGATGTTGGCCTCGAGGGTGATGTCCTTGATGAAGATCATGGGGAAACCCATCAGTACCTCGAGGGGCTTGAACATGATCCCGCCTGTAAGTTCCGGTTCCCATCCTTTGGTTATCTCATCATCACCACCACTCACCAGACCCCGGATCACGCCACCGGCAGCGAAGGCCTTTGAGAGAGTGATCATCCCTCCGACATCCACCTGGTAACCCGTCAGCGGATCATCGAGCCAGTTGTCCTTGTCGGCCAGCTGGGTCGTGAAACCAGCCATATTTTCGAGTTCCGCAGGATCGACGTCCAACACGTCGCTGTACTGGCGCTGAAGGTGCCGGATGCCGATACCACCGCGCATCATCTTCCCGAGCTGAATCCCAAGGGCCGCGTTCACGACATTATCCATTGCGATCTGGGATTGCAGTATGGGGGTGGAGCCGAGGATGTCCAGGGGATCGACCGGCGGCAAGGAGGGACGGATGTTGGCCCGGACGACGGCATAGCCTGAAAGACTGAGGGCACCGACCTGGATACCCACGAGGGGATCTATGTTCAGGGTGTACCACCGGTTGGAGTAGTCTGTCAGATCACTCCGGAACCTTTCGGCCTCAGCCGGGTCGCTCGCATAAAGAGTCGCGAACTCGACCGGATCGAAGAGATCGGCATTGTCAGTTATGAACTCCGACAGGTTCACGAAATCCTCGTTGAAGGCTAACTGGAACGCGACCGTGACATGGAGACCCTTGTTCAGGGTGAGGGCAGCCGGGTTGAAGAAACCCGCATCGATCGGACCGGCAGACAACACGTTGGCTCCGCCCATGGCCTGTGCCCTGGAGCTCATCCGGAGCGGTACCGGAGGCTGGGCCAGCGCTGGTCCGGCGGTGAGGATGACCGTTGCCGCCGTCAGCACACCCAGAATGAAAGTTCGGGAGCGACGGTTCTTTTCGGATCTAGTCAAAACAGACCTCTTCCTTCTGGTCGGCGGCTGGCTGGCGGAGGCCGCCGGTTGGAGATCGAGCAGTTATTGACCGGTAACAACCGATTCTGAATCGACCCCATAGTGTACTAAAGGTAACCGGGACATGCAAGGAGCAGCGATTACGGGCGTTTCCGGTGCAGGATCTCGAGCAGATCGTCGGCTTCGAGGGTGTTGAGGATGTCTTCCGGCCCGAGCCATGCCCGCCGGGCTGTCTTCACCCCGTAAGGCATGAAGTCGAAGTGTCCGGAGCGGTGGACATCGGCGCAGATAACCATGCCGGCGCCGGCCTGTCGGGCCATCCGGGCGTGGCGGTCGTTCAGGTCGAGTCGTTGCGGGTGGGCATTGATCTC
>JALGWK010000297.1 GCA_025774205.1 bacterium | reverse complement strand
CTGGTGATGCTGAACGTCCGGGACCGCGACATGGGCTCCTTCGTGGATGAGGCGAAAGAGGTCCTGGCCAGCCGGCTCGACCTGCCCGACGGCTACTCGCTCAACTGGTCGGGCCAGTACGAGAACCAGATCCGGGCGAAGAAGCGTCTCTCCACCCTCCTCCCGGTCGTCCTGCTGATCATCCTGCTTCTGCTCTTCATCACCTTCAGGAGTATCGGGGAGACCCTGCTCGTCGTTCTTTCGATCCCCTTCGCGCTCGTCGGGGGGGTCATCCTTCAGTGGATCCTCGGCTACAACTTCAGCGTCGCCGTCTGGGTGGGTTACATCGCCCTCTCGGGAATAGCGATCGAGACCGGGGTGGTGATGCTGATCTACCTGAATGAAGCCCTTGACCGGCACATCACCGCCGGCCAGGTGACAAAGAACGCGATCCTGCAGGCGGCGATGGAGGGCAGCGTTCTCCGCCTCCGGCCGAAACTGATGACCGTCGCCACCAGCCTCATAGGTCTGCTGCCGATCATGTGGAGCACGGGAACCGGCAGTGACGTGATGAAACCGATTGCCACCCCGGTGGTCGGCGGGATCGTGACGAGCCTCATCCTCATCCTGATCGTCCTGCCCGTCCTCTGGAGCCTGCTGAAGGAATGGGAACACCGCCGGGGGCGTCTGCGATACAGCGGGATGGGGCACGGTGGAGAGGAAAATGTAATCGGTACTTGATTAGGAGCACCAACCATTAATGGAGGTACCAATGAAGAAGTTCGCGTTTGCAGCTCTCGCCATCCTGCTGATGGTCACCGTTGCCGCAGCCGGCACGAGCGAGGACAAGCATTTCGGGCAGCCATTGACGATCGAGAAGATCACCCCCCTGAAGGACATCATCGCTTCCCCTGATGATTACGTCGGCAAGGAAGTACGAGATGTGCACCAGCAGCGGTTGCTGGATCGGCATCCTGCCCAGCATCGACAGCGAAGAGATCGTGAAGATCTCCTGGATGGAGACCGAAGTCAGGTTCCCGATCGGGGAGGAGACGACCGGACACTACATAGAAATCCAGGGTGAGATCATCACCGCCGAGCAGGAAGAGGCGGACCATGAGGCTCACATGGCCGGTGAGGAGATGGAACACGACCACGCCGAAGAAGCGGCACCTGAGGGTGACACCCGGACAGTCTACACCTGCCCGATGCATCCTGACGTACAGAGTGAGACCCGCGACCGGTGCTCGATCTGCAACATGTTCCTCACACCGCACGAAATAGCTCTCCCCACCTACGGCGCGCTTGCCATCACTGGCATCGGTGCGATCGTGAAGGAGAAGAAGTAGCTGTAGAAATGAGGTAACCGATCAAACAACCTGAAGCGGGGCCGCTGGGACCCTTTCTGTCCCCGGCTCCGCTGACGGATTTGATGACCGCCGACTGACCCGCCCGATCAGCGCGATTCACCGCCGGACGGAGTGTACCCCTCCGGCTCCCCATCCTCATCCCCCCTCTTCTGGTATCGGTCCGCTCTCGCCATATACTCGGCTCCCGTTACCCTCTGCTCCTCAGAGTCCCTCTCTTCAGCCCGGTTCAGGGCATTGTACTGGACCAGCAGGAGGTAGCCGCCCCAGACGAACATCGCCACCATCAGGAAGCGGCCGATGTCGTAACTGATGCTCGCGATGAGCTGATCCTTCTCCAGCCAGCCCAGGTGCCCCAGGATATTGTTCCAGTCGTGATAGCCGGGAACGTCCTTCCCGGTGACACCGCCGAGGAGCAGCAGCCGTTGAGCCTGTGCATCACCGATGTAGGGGGCTATGTCCATGAAATTCTGACCGAACCACCAGAGGCAGACAGCCGAGCCGAAAGAGTTCTTCTCCTTCACCAGGAAGGCGATCACGAAGGCGAGCGGGGCCAGGAGCTGCATCAGGGTGCCGCCCAGTACCCCTATGAACCAGCCGAACACCCCGAATACGACGTGCCCCGCCTCATGGGTCGGCAGATTGACATTATGCATGAAAGACTCGAGGACCACCGGAGCATCAGGACCGCCCGCGATGAAGCGCACCCCCCACCCGACCAGAAAGATGTAGAGAAGCAGTCGGCCGTAAAACCAGGTCCGTTCAAGACTCTGCACGTTGCATTCCTCCCGGTAGTCAATATCGAAATGCCCGGATTCAGCGGGATCGATTCCGTATAGAAACTATTCTTCCCCCGACTCGTACTTACAGGCAACTGGAAAGGGTTCTCTGTGGGGGTAGCTACACGGACTCTGATGGAACCTGACCGAGGCCTGACCGAGGCCTGACCGAGGTCTGACAAAGGCCTGACCGAGGGAGGCATTCGTGGAATCGTTTCTGCAGGACATCCGTCACTCGTTGCGCGCAATGCGGAAGAATCCCGGCTTCGCGTCGGTGGCCGTGCTCTCACTGGCGCTCGGCATAGGTGCCAATACCGCTATCTTCAGCATCTACAAATCGGTCTTCCTGAAAGATCTGCCGGTCACCGATATCGGCACCCTGGTCGACGTCTATACCCACGACCCGGAAGACGATTTCATGGAGCACTCGGTCTCATCGTACCCCGATTACATCGACTACCAGGAACAGAGCCGGGATGTCTTCGAGGACATGATGATCTTCAACATCGCCTTCGTCGTGCACGATACCGGCGATGAGAGCAGCTACCTCTTCGGGGAGGAGGTGAGCGCCAACTTCTTCGACGTGCTCGGTGTAGGGACCGTCCTGGGAAGAACCTTCATACCCGAGGAGGAGGGAATCCTCGGGGCGCCGCCCACCGCGGTCATTGGACATTCGTTCTGGCAGACCCACTACGGTGGCGATCCGGGAGTGATTGGTGAGACCATCGCGCTCTCCGGTCTCGACTTCACCATCATCGGGGTACTCCCGCCCGAGTTCCAGGGGATGTGGCCCATCAAGTCCGATGTGTGGTATCCGATGACCCTCGTGCCGCAGCTCCGCCCGGATGACAATCAGCTCGAATCGAGGGGTGGGAGGTCGCTCTGGATCAAGGGACGCCTGAAGGAAGGGGTCTCGATCGAGCAGGCCGAGGCGGCTCTCCAGGTCGTCTCCGCCCGATTGTCGGACGAATACCCCGAAACCAACGAGGGGACCAAAGCTCTTCTGGTCGCTACCGAGGATGTGAGCATCCATCCCGAGATAGACGGTTTGATCAAGGGCTTCACGATCACGCTCATGGTGATCATCGGACTGGTCCTGCTGATCGCCTGCACCAACCTGGCCAGCATGCTGCTGGCCCGGGCAGTATCGAGACAGAAGGAGATCGGGGTGAAGCTGGCGCTCGGAGCGGGCCGATTCCGCCTGATCCGGCAGCTCATCACGGAGAGCACGCTTCTCTCCATGATCGGAGGCCTCGCCGGGGTGGCGCTGGCCTACTGGCTTATCCAGATCCTCCTCGCCGTCCAGCCGCCCACGATCATCCCCATCAACATGGATATCGGGATCGATGGTGGCGCACTCTTCTTTGCCTTCATCCTCTCGATCGGCACGGGGCTCATCTTCGGTCTCTTCCCCGCCCTGCCAGCTACCCGGAATGAGCTGGTCAGTGCCCTCAAGGACGGCACCGGACTCATGTCGGGCCGGCTCCGGCGGTTCGGTATCCGGAGCGTTCTGGTGGTCTCCCAGGTGGCGGTCTCGGTTGTCCTGCTCATCTGCGCCGGCCTCTTCCTGCGCAGCCTGGGGAATGCCAGCAACGTCGATCCCGGCTTCGACATACGTGAGGGTGTGATTGCCACCTATGAGCTGGGTGAAGGGGGCCGTTTCACGGAGGAGCAGAGCCGGGCCTTCTC
>JALGWK010000296.1 GCA_025774205.1 bacterium | reverse complement strand
ATGAACGAGTTCCTGGCAAAGGGGGTCGGCAGCGGAAACGATCCGAGGAACGCCACCCTCATCACCGTCATCCTGGCACTCGGCACGATCGCGGCCGGCAACATCAACCTGGTGGCCCGGATCATCTCCATGTTCTTCATGGTGACCTACGGTTCACTCTGCCTGATCTCTTTCCTGGAGCACTTCGCGGCCCGGCCGAGCTACCGGCCCGCGTTCCGCTCCCGCTGGTACATCAGCCTGCTGGGGGCCGTGATGGCCTTCATGTTGATGTTCCAGATGGACCCGGTGTATGCGCTCATCGCCCTGCTGATCATGTTCGGGATCAACCGCTGGATCAACGCCGTGCGCCCGCAGGACCGGGATGACCTCTCGGCGATCTTCCACGGGGTGATGACCCAGCTCACCCGGTACATTCAGATCAGGCTGCAGAACATCATGCCGTGGAAACGGACCGAGGACTGGCGGCCGAGCATCATCATGGTCAATGGCCGCAGTTTCACTCACACCTCGCCCATCCAGCTCTTCAGCTGGCTCTGTCATCGGTTCGGGTTCGGCACCTATCTCCACTATATCAAGGGATTCCTCAGTCCGGAGACCTACCGGGAGAGCCGGACGGTCATGGCCCAGCTGATCAGACTCAGGGAGGCGAAAGAGAGCGCGATCTATGTAGACACCATGATCAGCCCGTCGATGCGATCGGCATTGGCGCAGAGTGTCCAGGTTCCCGGCATCTCCGGCATGGAGAACAACACGATCCTGATGGAATTCTCGGTCCATGACGAGGCGGATCACCTCGAGGATGTCAGGGAGGGATGTGAGTTCGCCCTCTCGGTGGACATGAACCGGCTTGTCCTGCGGCATGGCGATCACTTCTTCGGCGACCGGAGGAGCATCCATATCTGGCTCACCTGGCACGATTATGGAAATGTGAACCTGATGATCCTGCTGGCCTATATCCTGATCGCCCATCCCGACTGGGAAGACGCCGAGATCAATGTCTTCGCCGCTTTCCCTGCCGAAGAGGTCGAGGAGCAGACCAGGAAGCTCACGGACCTGATCCGCGAGGGGCGCATCCCGATCACGAGGAAGAACATCCGCATCATCCCCACCGAGGCCCAGATCGATTTCGCCCGACTCTCACAGACCACTTCTTCGGACGCCGATCTGGTCATCATGGGATTCACTCAGGAGCGGGTCGATGAGAAGGGGGTCGAACTGTTCCAGCGCTTCGGTGATCTGAAAGATGTCCTCTGGGTCTCCGCCAGGCAGGAGATACCGATCGAATAACTGACTATTCTTCCCCGCTCCAGAGGTCGGAGCCCGGGTGGTAGGCAGCCCAGGCGAACCAGAATCCGATATACGATTCCGTCGGAGTGAGTTGACTGCCGACATCCGGTCCCGCCACCGCGAGACCGTGGATATCCCATTCCGTACCGGTCTCCAGGTCGCGCATGAGCGGTTCCCAGGTCCGGCTCAGTTCGAAGGTCCGGGTTTCACCATCCACGACCCGTGAGTAGGAGACCGCGTAATTGAATCCGGCATGTCCGAGCACAACGACCGGATCTCCGCCGACCGAATCATTGATCACCGCGCCGGTTATGGATTCGATAATCCAGGCTTTCGCCGCATCACCCGACCGGATCCCATGTACCCGGGTCTTGGGGTGTTCTCTCGTGTCGAGTGGATCCCTGAGTGGAAATGAAACCCGTGAGTTGGTGTAGTAGGTGTCGTAGGGATACCGGTCGTAGTCGATCACGCTGCCGAGTGACTGAAACGCCACCACCTCCGTGCCGGGATGCAGGTCGAGCCACTGCCCCCAGGGCATCTCGAAGACCTGGATCTGCTCCAGTTCCTCACCCGTCAGGTCGCCCCGGACCGAGGTGAAATCCATCTGCGGCCAGAGGGAAGTCGAAGTGCGGTCGAACATGACCAGGTTGTTGTCGCAGAGAAGGCCGGAGACACCGAACTGCGCCTCTCCGATCGATAGCCGGCGATCAAAACCGATACCGGTCCCGGTCAGGGGACAGTAACTGAGAGCGAGAGGTACTCCCCCAACGACGTCGTTGATGATCTCATGCCAGTTGAGGAGTTTCACCGGAAAGGCCATCGCCTGGCCGTCGATCACCACCCCCTCGACGAGTTCTGAAGGGTCGAGGAGAGAGGTCGGCATCTCGATGCCTGCGATCCGGGACGGATTATTCAGCGCCCTGATGCCGTCAGGTCCAACCCCGCCGCTTACGAGATGGCCCCCTGTCGAGAAAGGGCCACTCACGGGCTCGACCACGCATGCTGACAGCATACCCGGCATCATGGCTGCCATTGTGATCGACAGCAGTCTGCGAATAACGTGCCTGCGATATATGTTCGCCGGTCGGAACGCCTCCATCTTCCTCCACCTCCCCACCATTCTCCCCTCCAGCACAGAGTATGCCGGGCCTCTGAATGCCCGGCATCACCCGCTCAAGAAAGCGGGTGGCTTCTCACTCCCATCGGCCCTTGCATCCTCCCGATCCACACACGTGGGAAACCACCCAGGCTGGATACTCATGGCAAATCCATCAAGTGGGTGGGGCCGTGAGGGAGATGGTTACAGCAATTCAGAGGTAAGCTATCGGAAGGTGATGTCTGCGGAGAACGAGAAGGTTTTGAGAATCAGGGTTTCGAACGAACCCCCGGTCGGTCGGACTCTGGAGGTATCTCCCGTGATCAAAACACTGGAGGGTCCCTGCCCCGGTCAGACTGTATGGTTCGATTCCGATAACGGAATGATGATATGGGATCTGACCGCTACCCCGCTCTTCCTCAACCAGCCAGGTCGTCACCTGTGTTTCCCACTCCCGACCGACCTCCAGGTCGAGCGGGAACATCAGTCTGGGAGGATTGAACAGCCGACTGGTCACCTCGCCCACTGCAGGAGAGGATCTGCTTCCGACATGTTCAACTCCCGCTTCACCGAGGCGATAGAACTCAGTGGATGGTGCCCGGCCCACTTCACTCAATGCGGCACACAACCTGCCCTCAAATTCAATCAGACCCGTGGCAGACCAGGTTATATCCGGGAAGGTGCTATCCAGTTCCCCGGTGAAAGCACCTGCTGAATATTCCCATGAATTCCCCTCCCTGAGCGGCCACCAGACCTCCGCCAGACGGTCCCGGGCCATTTCGAAGCCGGAATCGAGCGCAAGGGCGGCCTGCAGTTCGGCGATGGCGCCGGGATAATCTCTCCCGGCCTCAAGGAGCATTGCCTGACCGAAATGCCGGAAGGCGTCGATCGAACCGGTTGGATCGGATTGCGAGATGGCGGCTTTGGTCCGGGTCTCATCCCGTTTCAGGCTCACCGCAAGTTTGGACACGATCTGATCCTGCAGATCGAAGATATCGTCGATCCTGCCGGTGACCTTGGCGCTTTCCTTGATGCTGCCGCTCTCAGCCTCGACGAAACGGGCGGTCAGTCTGATCGTATCACCCATCTTCTGGAAAGCGCCCACGATGAGGTAATCGGCGCCCAGCAGTTTGCCGATCTTAATCACCGTCTCGTCATTGACAGCCCCGGTGAGCTGCAGGGCCTGCTCTTCCATCACCTGCCACAGCTGGAGACGTTCCACAACCACGAAACCACCCAGGGTCAGCAGGTCGCCGGTGATCGTCTCGGATATCCCGGTGCTGAGCCAGTCGAGATCGGTCTCGTTGGTAGCGTTCGTGAAGGGCATGACCGCCACGGTGTCGGCAATGGCCTGGACGGTCCGATAGCTGGAGAGCGAGGCAGTGGCGTCAGCGGAGAGGGACTCGGCGGTCTGTGCCCCCGCACCGTAACTCACCTGAGTGAGAACCGCGAGTGCGAGGGACAGAATCAGGAAGTACCTGATGAGCTGAAGCCCTACTCCGGGAAGGTGTATGTGATGTTCACGACCTTCGTGCCGTTCTTCTTCAGTTTGTACTCAACCGACCATACGGATTCAAAGAGGGACTTGAAGGTCTGTGTATCCCGGACCATGAACCGTGTGATCGAACTGCCGGCAATGACCTCCTGCATTTCCAGATCGGTGGTGTACGTTCCAGTGGTCGCAAGTGCGGTACGGACTTCATTGAGTTCGTCCAATCGGGCGCTGAAGTGAACGTACTTGTTGTCGCAGGTGTCGATTGTCTGGACCGTGAGGGCATCGATATCACCGAAATCCCACAGACCACTGAGTGTCAGCGTTCCCGATACTTCTCCCAGACCTTTCCAGTTCTCATTGCAGCATCCCGCCAGAACCAGTGACACCATGAGCAAAGCCGGAACAACTCTGGCCGCAGT
>JALGWK010000295.1 GCA_025774205.1 bacterium | reverse complement strand
GGATCTCTTCCTTTCCGGGTGCTCGGTCGGCGCGCCGCCCGACACCTTCTTCCGCAAGGGGCAGAACTGGGGATTCCCTCCGACCGATCCGGAACGGGAACGTCTCGATTCCTATAGCTACTTCATCGCCGGGATCCGGAACCACCTGCGCCAGGCCGGGATGCTGCGTATCGACCACATCATGGGGCTCCATCGGCTCTACGTCATCCCGGACGGTTTCGACGCGGGAGAGGGCGCCTACCTGCGGGGAAGCGCGGCCGAGCGATACGCGATCCTGCGGATCGAAGCCCATCGCGCCGGTGCGACGCTCATCGGCGAGGACCTTGGCACTGTACCCCGCAGTGTTCGATCGAGCCTGAAACAGGAGGGGATCGGTCGGATGTATGTGCTTCAGAGTGAGCTGAGTGATGATCCCGATGAAGCCGTGACACCGGTGGGTCGGGACTGCCTGGCTTCGCTCGGCACCCACGACATGCCCCTCTTCGCTGCCTTCTGGAAGGAGGAGGACACCGACCTCCTGCGTAAACTCGGGCACCTGGAACCGGAGAATGTCAGGCGGATCAACGCGGAACGCGGTGACCGGCGCAACGCCCTTCTGGTATACCTCATGAACAGGGGACTGCTGAAGGACGCCAATCCCGATCTTGAGAAAATCATCGCGGCCTGCCACACCCTTCTGGCGACCGGTGAGGCCCCGGCAGTCATGATCTCACTCGAGGATCTCTGGCTGGAAACCCGTCCCCAGAATGTTCCGGGTACGACCAACGAACAACCGAACTGGAGCCGTCGCAGCAGACTCTCACTGGAGGAGATGATGCGATCCGATCAGGTGGTGAAAGCCCTGAAAGAGTTCGCCCGATCGAGGCAGAGTGAATGGGGTTCGCATCATGCCCGGAGGCAGGGCGAATCGGATGCGCATCGGGCCGAGAAACGGGGCTGGAAGAGATGAGCAGACCCGGACCGGAAACCAGCATCGTGACCCCGGAGCACATCGGTCGGTTCCGGTCAGGGACCCACCAGCGTCTCCATGAAGTGCTCGGGGCTCATCCCGGACGCGGACCGCAGGGTGAAGAAGGAGTGCGATTCGCTGTCTGGGCTCCCAACGCGAAGAAGGTCTCCGTCATCGGTGAATTCAACTCGTGGACCCCGGGTGTCGATCCGCTCGCCAGGATCCGGGGATCGGGGATCTGGATGGGATGGGTCCCCGGCGCCTCCCCGGGTGAGCAGTACAAGTACCGACTCAAGGTCCCCCGTCGCCACGGCGGCAATCTCGACAAGGCTGATCCCTTCGCCCGAACAGGTGAGGAACCGCCGGCGACCGCTTCGATCGTCTGGGAATCCACCCACGAATGGGGTGATTCGGAATGGATGGAGCAGCGAGGGGAACGGAATGGTCTCGACGCCCCGATCGCCATCTACGAGATCCATCCCGGCTCGTGGCGTCGTCCAGGTGGGGATGAAAGCGGATTCCTGACCTACCGGGAACTGGCTCCCCGGCTGGTCGAATACATCGGGGAAATGGGCTTCACCCACGTGGAGTTCCTCCCCCTCATGGAACATCCCTTCTATGGATCGTGGGGGTATCAGTGTACCGGTTACTTCGCGCCCAGCAGCCGCTACGGTACCCCTGATGATCTGAAATACCTCATCGACCAGCTCCACCTGGCCGGGATCGGCGTGATCCTCGACTGGGTACCTTCCCACTTCCCCGGTGATGACCACTCCCTGCGTCGGTTCGACGGAACCAGCCTGTACGAGCACCCCGATCCCCGCCGCGGTTATCACCCCGACTGGACCAGCATGATCTTCGATTACGGGCGGGCCGAGGTCCGGAGCTTCCTGTTGAGCAGTGCCCACTTCTGGTGTGAACATTTCCATGCCGACGGATTGCGGGTGGATGCCGTCGCCTCGATGCTCTATCTCGATTATTCGCGGGCTGAGGGAGAATGGGTCCCGAACATCCATGGCGGGAACGAGAACCTCGAAGCAGTGGAATTTCTGCGTCTCCTCAACGAGACCCTCTACGCCGAATTTCCCGACCTGCAGGTCTTCGCCGAGGAATCGACCGCCTGGCCAGGAGTCTCCCATCCCGTCTCGAGCGACGGACTCGGCTTCGGCCTGAAGTGGGACATGGGCTGGATGAACGACACCCTCGCCTACCTGTCGACCCGACCGACCGGGCGCGGGAAGATCCATGACAAACTGACCTTCCGGGGAGTCTATGCCGGCTCGGAGAACTTCGTCCTGCCCCTGTCGCACGACGAAGTGGTCTACGGCAAGGGCTCGCTCCTGGGGAAGATGCCCGGTCGCGGATCGGAACGGTTCGCCGATCTGCGCCTCCTGCTCGGCTACCAGTATGCCCTCAATGGCAAGAAACTCCTCTTCATGGGCGGGGAGTTCGCCCAGGAGGGGGAGTGGAACCACGACCTGCCGCTCCAATGGGAACTCCTCGACCAGGCTCCTCACGCCGGCATGAAGGAGTGGGTGGCGGCTCTGAACCGGCTCTACCGGGACGAACCCGCGCTCCACCGGCTCGACTGCGAACCGGAGGGCTTCGAGTGGCTGGACGCCGATGACGCGGAGCGGAGCGTGCTGGCCTTTTTGCGCAGCGGAGGCGAGGGTGTCAAGCCGGTGGCCGTTGTCGCCAATTTCTCCGACCGGCGATACGGTGAACATGCGCTCGGTGTACCACATGATGGTGACTGGGAAGTGCTGTTGACCAGTGAGGACCCCCGCTTCGGGGGTCCCGGGAGTGCCGATCCCTACATTTCCTTTGAGGCGATGTCAGAGAAAACGGGAGCCTTCCCCTTCACCATCCGGATCCCCCTGTCACCCCGCTCGATCGTCTTCCTCCGTTGATGGACAGATACATCTGCGTTCATGGTCATTTCTACCAGCCCCCTCGCGAGA
>JALGWK010000294.1 GCA_025774205.1 bacterium | reverse complement strand
CCAGGCTCCGCTATGGATCTCCGAGACCGTTCATCCTGGTCGTCAGAGGGGACTTTGAACCCGCCACCGCCGTAGACAACGCCCCACCCCGCCAACCCCCATCCCTGGAGGGGGCCTGGGAGGATCTCGAGGATCCGGAAACCTCGGTATGGAAGAAACAGCGGGCTCTGCTCTTTCTCTCCTGGTATGAGCTGCCCGTGATCGCCGAGCGCCTGCTCGCGCTCCCGGAGGAACTGCTGGCAGGGTGTGAGGAACAGATCGATGACATCGTGGAACGACTGGCCGTCAGGAGTTGCTACCTCCTCCCGCCCGACGGAATCCGCAGGATCGCGGTCCTGCGGGCGGCCCGGGTCGATCCCCGAAGGATCCTGGGCCGGATCATATCGGGAGCATGCACTTACCGGACCGCGGCCCCCACGTGGAAGTGTGGCAGGACCCCGAAGAGCTGATCAGCGATCTTCTCATGACCTACCCCTCCGTGAGCAGTCTGACCGGCTGGGACTGGCGGGGTGACACAGTCCTCTGCTTCGGTTCACCGGCTTTCATCGATCATGAACATCGGGTCGCGTACTACACCTGGGGCTCACCAGAGGTCATCCAGGTCGGCGAGAGCATACTCGGGTTGGCCCACGGCGGACGGATCGAAGACACCCTGATGAATTTCCTCGACATGGCCGCCGAAGAGGTAGAGGCACGGCAGGTGAAGGGGCTCGCGGCAGGCACCACCCTCTCGGAGGCGCTCAGGGGCGATTCCAATGATCGTCGGTCATCTTCACGAGCCCTGATCATGGAACAGCTGCACGTCCTGTCACCTCCACCGGTCTTCCAGATCGGACTCCCGTTCGGGAGCAACCAGCTGCCGCTCACGATGGACGCGGTCGCTTTCCCGGCCGGAGCCGATTCGATCGAGGTCCAGGCGTCGATCGGTCTGCCGACATCCGCGGTCCAGATCCATCAGACGAACTTTGGCTACACTACCGACCTCATCACCTCGCTGGTGGTCTTCGACCACGAGCTGAACATCGTCTATTCCGAGGAGAGGAGCCTGGGGTACCTGATCGAGGGCGTGACGGAGATTGAAGACCAGCTTCTGCTCGACACCTTCCGCTTCCGGACGATACCGGGATCCTATATCGCCTACCTTTCGGCAGAAGATCCCCCGGCGGGATCATCGGGGGGAACGATCCAGAACCTCGACTTCAACTGGCACGGCACGCCGGGATTGCAGGTCTCTCCTATCATGCTTGCCTCCGACATGGATTTCGAGCCGGAGGGAGAGGGCAAGTTCTACCGTGGTGAATACCACATTCTGCCCGCGCCCAGTCGGCATCTCTTCTCGGGCACTGATCTGTTCATCTACTTCGAGATCAGCAATCTCACTCCCTCCGAATACGGTGACCACGTCTGGAGCGAGTCGTATTTCGTGATCCCAGACGCGCCCGACGCCGGGATTGTCATCGTCAGTGAGGACCGCGATTACACGAGACTCACACCGCAGGCGAGCCGGAGCATGCAGATCGATCTGAGCAATCTCGAGGCGGTCTACGAAGGACCGATCTTCGTAGTGGTCCTGATCACCGACGAGACCTCGGGTGAACAGGCGGTCGGGGTGACGCAGTTCAACGTCCGGAGACGACCGCCGCCCGGTTGAATCCGGGGCTTTCACCCTGTTCTGCCGTCTTCATGCGTGGTTTACTGGGAACAGCCAAGGACCTGGCGCGACGCCATGAATTCCGGGACCAGGTCACCGATCCTTCAGAAGGGACCATCCTCAAGATGAAGAGAGATCACACCTGTCTTTCGGGACGTCTGATCACCGGTGCCCTGCTCCTGCTCCTTACCATTCCGGTTCCGGGCCGGGCACAGGTCTCCGACGGCTATCCACGGCAGCCAGATATCGACATCCTCCACTACGGATTCAGGCTCACCCTCACCGATACCAGTGACGTCATCACTGGAAGAGCTACCCTCCGGGTCCTCTTCCGGACCGCGGGTGTCGAGGAATTCACCCTCGATCTCATCGGGAGGGACGGTTCGAGGAACCGGGCCGGTGAGGAGACCGGTATGGTGGTGGAATCGGTTCTCATTGAGGAGGGGGAAACCGCTCTCGATTTCCGGCACGGTGCCAACCGGCTCGCGATCAGACTGGCCGAACCATCGGAGGCCGGGGAAAACCGTATATACGCTATCACATATCGCGGAATCCCGGCCGACGGTCTGATCATCTCGGAGAACAAATACGGTGATCGAACCTTCTTCGGAGATAACTGGCCCGATCGGGCCCGGCACTGGCTGCCTACGATCGACCACCCCTACGAGAAGGCCTCCTGCGGGTTCATCGTGACCGCGCCAGCGACCTACCAGGTCGTCGCCAATGGAGAATTACTTGTTGAGTCCGACCTGCCGGACGGCAACCGGCGCTTAAGCTGGTACGAAGACGCTCCCATATCGACCAAGGTCATGGTGATCGGTGTCGCCCGGTTCGCGGTGCAGGACCTGCCTGAGACCGACGGCCCGCCGATCTCGACGTGGGTCTACCCCCAGGACAGGGAGGGCGGATTCGAGTCGTTCGCGATCGCCAGGCAGGTGATGGAGTACTTCGAGAAAGTGATCGGTCCCTTCTCCTACGAGAAACTGGCCAACGTCCAGTCACGAACCCGATACGGCGGCATGGAGAACGCCGGCGCCATCTTCTATCACGAAGGACGGGGAGATCCTGTGCGCTGGAGTGAGAGCCTGATCGTCCACGAGATGGCCCACCAGTGGTTCGGTGACTCGGCCAGCGAAGCCGACTGGCACCACATCTGGCTGAGCGAGGGCTTCGCGACCTATTTCACCAGCGTCTACTTCGAGCACTTCTACGGGGAGGAACGGTTCCGGCGGGACATGGCGGGATCCCGCCAGAGGGTACTCAGATACTACTATGGACCTCCAGTCGATCCCGACACTCCTCCTGAAGAACAGCGGTCCAGGTCACATATGGATTCCCCGCTCGTGGACACCAGCATCCCCATCGGAAACGGTCTGCTCAGCACCAACTCCTACCAGAAAGGCGGCTGGGTTCTCCATATGCTTCGGCACGAACTCGGTGACGAGGTCTGGTGGCGGGGGATCCGGGAGTACTATCGCCGGTACATGGACGGGAATGCCTTCACCAGAGATTTCCAGATGGTCATGGAAGAGATCGCCGGACGCGATCTCACCGGTTTCTTCAGGCAGTGGGTCTTCAGGCCGGGACAGCCGGATCTGGAGGGCACCTGGGGCTACGACGGGGGAACAGGACGGGTCTTCATCACCCTCGACCAGGTCC
>JALGWK010000293.1 GCA_025774205.1 bacterium | reverse complement strand
CCCTTTTCTTCCTCGGCCCGACGGGCATCGGCCAGGAACTTCTCGAGCCCGGCGTCGGTAAGCGGATGCCTGATCAACTGCATCATGACCTTGTGCGGGATCGTGACGACGTCCACCCCCAGTTCCGCGGCGCGGACCACGTGCATCGGACTCCGGATGCTCGCGGCCAGGATCTCGGTCGTGAAGGCGTAATTCCGGAAGATGGTGACCATCTGATCGATGAGTTCCATGCCGTCGTGCTGGATGTCATCGAGTCGCCCGAGGAAGGGGCTCACGAACGCGGCTCCGGCCCGGGCGCACATGACCGCCTGCAGGGGATTGAAGATCAGCGTCATGTTCGTGGCGATCCCCTCTCCCGCGAGAACCTTGCAGGCTTTCAGGCCATCGGGGATGGTCGGCAGTTTGACCACGACGTGGGGGTGCAGCCCGGCCAGTATCCTGCCTTCCTCCACCATCGCCCCGGTCTCGGTGGCCAGGACCTCGGCTGAGACCGGACCGTTCACGATCTCGCAGATCTCCCGGACGAGGTCGTGATGTTCACGACCCTCCTTCGCGATCAGGGAGGGATTGGTCGTGACTCCATCCAGGACTCCGAGATCGTTCGCCTCACTGATCTCATCGGTGTTGGCTGTATCGAGAAAGAATTTCAAAGGTCACTCCTCAATTATTCAGGGCATGGTGATGTTCAGCTCCTGTGAGTGATGCGCGTCGTGTCCCGCGTTACACTCAGGCGCCCTGTCGCGAAACTACAATGGCATGATTCCGGGCCCCCCGTCAGGTCGATCGGGATAGATCACTTCTTCGAGGAAGAGCGCGTGCGGCGGAGCGGTCAATCCCGCCTCCCCCGGGCCCGGCCGGTCGAGACGATTCAGGAACTCCTCGTATGAGCGCCGGCCCTGTCCCAGCGCCACCATCTCCCCCGCCAGCCGCCGCACCATGTTGTGCAGGAAGCGGTCGGCAGCGATACGAAGGACAAGGTAGATCCCGTCCTCGTCACCGGAAAAGAGTGAAACCGTACATCGGGTATGCTTCCCGTCATTTCTGGGGGAGCAGAACATGCCGAAGTCGTGTTCCCCCAGACAGGCCACCATCGCCCGCTCGATGACCGGCAGGTCGAGTTGGCCCTTTACGAACCAGTGGGTTGCGCGTCTGAGAGGTGAGTACTCGCAGATAATCTGATACCGGTAACGGCGCTCGACGGCGCTGAAGCGGGCATGGAATCCGGGCGGCGCGATCTCGATCTCCCTGATGAAGCAGGTCGGTCCGATAATCCCGTTCAGGTGTTTCCTCAGGTTCACGAGATCCATCTCGAGACCGGGCACGATCACATGCGCGACCTGGCCTTCAGCGTGGACACCGCTGTCCGTCCGGCCCTGCCCGCGGACCGCAACGGGAGTACGCAGGAGAGTTTCCAGCGCCGCTTCCAGGTCACCCTGAACGGTGCGCAATCCCGGCTGACGCTGCCAGCCGTGATAGACAGAGCCATCGTACTCAAGGGTGATTTTCAGCGATCGTTCGTCCACAAAGAGTCCTCTGAGAGAGCGGCACCTGAGCCGTGACGGAGATGATACCATGTTGCTCACGGTAACCGACATGCTTTTGGTTGACTCTCTCCGGTGTCGCACGTATTGTGCCCGAGCCTGTCCGACTCTGCCCGGGCGCCAACCGTTGACTGACGCAATCGATGGAGGTTCCACAGCGTGAAGGCTCTAAAGCGATCCGGCGGATACGCCCTGCTATTCGTTCTCTCTCTCATCCCATCTGTGATTGCCTATACCCTCGGTGCTACCGCCAATCAGGTCGGTATGCTCTACGTCGGGACCATTCTCTGGAGCACCCTGCTGTGGCGGGGAGTGCGACTGGAGGGGGTGCCCAGATACATCGCCCTCGGTCTCTTCGCGCTCATTCCGGCCGGTATCGGTGTGGCCAACAGCCTCGCGGCCGGCCAGGTCATCCAGATCCTGCTCGTTTCGATCGCCTGGGTGGCCGGTCTCTGGGGAACCATCTTCTTCATCGAGAAGAACGAAGACCTCATCTAGATCCAACTGAATCCAACCGGATACAGGAAGGGGACCCGAAGGCCCCCTTCTCTCCCGACCCTGCCAGCACCAGCAGCCCCCCAGTTGAAGGCACCAGCACGATCGGAACCTCTTCTCTGACCGGGTTCCCGTCAGACCATCGACCTCCCTGCTGCCGTGATCATGAACCTGCCTGTCCTTCCGTGACCGACACCGTCCTGATCCTCCGTCGGCCCCAGCAGGTTCGATGCAGCAGTTCGGGCGCCACCCCGGGTGACACGATCAGACGCACCTCCTCGACCGGCACTCCCTGACAGCCGGCCGTCACTTCGAGCCGCACTCCCGGCCCCATGCCCACACACAGCACCCAGCCATCCGGCCGGGTTCCCCCCTCTGCGCCGAACCGAGGCCGGAGCGCGACATTCTCTATTCTCAGGTCCCATTCCATCAGGCCCACCCAGAGACAATCCTGCACCCGCAGGTCACCCAGCAGTTCGCCGAGAAGACGGGGAACTGCTGTTTCTCCTTCCGGTGTGGATTCGAATCCGATCACTCCTTCACCGCCTCCAGGTCGGACTCCACATCCTCCGACCCGTCCTGGTCACTGTCATCAGGGACATCCGATACCGTCCGATCGAGGAAACTGATCCGGTCAGCCCGGATCTCGAGCTGCGATCGCTTCTCACCTTCGGCGTTCTCCCACTCGCTCGAATTGAGCCGTCCGTGGATAAGGACCGCGCTGCCCTTCTTCAGATTCTCGTAACAGCGTTCGGCCAGGGCCTGCCAGGCGACGAAGCTGATATAGGTCGTGTCACGGTTCCATTCACCGTCGGCGGTCCGGAAAAAGGTATTGCTGGCCAGCCGTCCGTTGAACACTCCCACTCCGCTCTTCGTATA
>JALGWK010000527.1 GCA_025774205.1 bacterium | reverse complement strand
CTCATTCATGACCGGGTAGGCCGCGTTCATGAACTTGAATGTTTCCGCAACCTGCGGGATCTCCCCGAGGACCAACCGGTCGGGATCATCGGGCATGCCTGTCCGTTTCGGCTGGAGATAGATCGGCGCCATCGCCCCATCCGGGTGTCGCCTGTTCGGCTCCAGGTTGATCCAGGTCCGGTCGGTGCCGCTGTCACACGAATGGGAAGTCATGGTGGATCCGTCGACCGACGCGAGCCGTCCAACCAGGATGCTGGTACAGCCATCCGGTGCCGGCATGATCTCGCCCGAGGAACGGTTCTCGGCCTGCAGGCTGATGAGGCCCGCAATGAGTATCAGCGTACAGACGGTCAGTGGGATTAAGGGGAATCTCTCTCGATTCATCATCGTTCTCCATCCTGGCTGGCGGGGGGCGGGGGCGGCTCCATTACAGCAGGTACTGTTCATGACCGGCAAAGGAAAAGGATGTCGCTTCAAGATTTTTATCGGGTGCATTGCATTCTCTGTGAGGGGTACACTCCGATGAGTCCGGCCCCCGTGTATAAACAGGCTGCATATCTGCCAGGAACGAAAGGGACACAATGCGCAAGATACTGATGAGAACCGGTATGACGGTCCTCACCCTGCTGATGCTCACACCACAGTTGTATGCCCAGGGAGGGACCGATCTCAAAGTGGATGGAGGGCGGATCAAGGGTTACATCGAAGCCATCTCCACCGATGAATCGCCAGAGCTGCACCCCCGGGTATCAGCGGGCGGCTGATTGGCTGGCCGCGCAATACGAGGCGTTCGGACTGGAACCGGCCGGAGAGAACGGCACGTACTTCCAGACCGTTCCGATCGGACGGGCGTTCACCACCAATCAGGGCACCCCTGTCCTTGGGATCGGCAGGACCCGCTTTGACATGCTCCAGGGCGATTTCTCCCTTCTGGGACAATCCACCGTTGCTACCCAGGTCGGTGGAGAAGTGGTGTTCGTCGGCTACGGAGTCTCCGCGCCCGGCAAGGGCCTCGATGAATACGCCGGGATCGATGTGAACGGCAAGGTGGTGCTGGTCCTGAAAGGTGATCCGACCGATCTGCCGAGAGCCGGTGGTCGCGGCGGCTTCGCTCCTGCACCACCCTCCGAAGACCCGCCAGATGTCGATTTCACCACCGAAAGCACCGATCTGGCCAAGATCCAGACGGCGTATGAAAAGGGTGCCGCGGCGATCCTCCTCTATGAGCCTGATGAGGCAGACCCGTCGGCCCGCTTCAGACGTGGCGGCGGGCAGGATGGATTCATGCCCGAACGGGATTTCCTTTCCTTCTCAATCACTGCCCGGGTCTTCTGAACGGGTACCGTCAGGCGATCCAGTACCTGAAACCGGCCTCCTTCGCCCCGGGCACCAGCGCCCGACTGAAGGGATACGACTCGAGGACCGTCTACAGCGATGAAAACGGCAATCTGACCGCCCCCAACGTGCTCGCCAAGATCACTGGCACCGACCGCCGGCTGAGGAATGAGTACATCGTCATGGGCGGTCACCTCGATCACCTCGGGGTACGCAACGGTCTGGTCTACAACGGCGCCGACGATAATGCCTCAGGCACGATGGTGGCCCTGGAAGTGGCCCGGGTCCTGTCGGAGTCCGGATACCGGCCCCGGCGCACCATCATCTTCGCCGGCTGGTGCGGTGAGGAGATGGGTCTGATCGGCTCCCGCTACTACGTCAACAATCCCTGTGACGGCGTCACCATGGACCAGGTTGTGACTTCCTTCAATATGGACATGGTCGGTCTGGGAACCCATATCGGAGCGCCCGGAGCGCTTAACTTCCCGTCGATCTGGGAGGTCATCATCCGCAACCAGGACGCGGACGTGATGGCGGCTGTGCTGCCGCGCACCGGCGGTCCCGGCGGAAGTGATCACTCCGGTTTCATCGAGCTGGGGATCGAAACGCTTGGGATGATGACCAGTGGTGGTGTCGGTCACACCGACTACCACCAGCCAGAGGACGACACCTGGAAGATCGATCCCGAGATCCTGCGCAAGACCGGACAGTTCGTCCTGCAGGGCACGATCAACGTCGCAGATGAGCGACGCGTGCAGCTGCTCATCCCGAA
>JALGWK010000292.1 GCA_025774205.1 bacterium | reverse complement strand
CACCGGACGCACCGGCCCCTGGACCATTGGTGCCCTGAACGTCTTCACGGCCGAGACGAGCGACTCCGACGGCGATGTGATCCCGTCCACCAGCTGGTCGGTGGTTTCGCTCCGGAGGAACATCTTTGAGCGCTCTTCGGTCGGGATCATGGCCCTGAGCAAGGACCCCGTGGCCGGTGACTACAACCGGAGCCTCCGGCTCGACACCAACCTTGCCCTGACCGAGGTCATGAAGGTGACCGCGGAAGTGGCGCAGGTCTTTGATCCCGGGATCACCGGGGACGCGGTCGCCTGGTCGGGCAGATTCGAATACGACACCGATCTCTACGATTTCAACATCACGCACCGCAGGGTGGGCGATGACTTCCTGGCCAACGAGATGGGATACGTGAGGCGGACCGATGTGAAGGAGACCTCCGGGGAGATCGAATGGTCGCCCCGACCGGGAGTGCTGGGTATCCGCCAGCTCGGGCTGACCGCCAACGGCCCGCTTCCGCTTCAGCATGGAGAACACGGGCCATCACTTCATCAGCGTGAGTCGTGAACTCGACATCCTCGACGACGATTTCCGGGTCTACAGTAATCCTGACAATGATGACGTGGTCGTAATCCCCGCCGGGACCTATGAATGGACCGGTCTCTTCTTCAACCTCTCCACCGACAGCCGGAAGGCCCTCCGTTTCCGGGGAGGCGGACAGCTCGGCGCCTACTACAACGGCCAGCGGGCGAGCGCCAACCTCAGCACCACCTGGCAGCCGAATTCCCACTTCACCGCGGACCTCAGTCTCAACCGGAACTCCCTCCGGGACATCGGCTCGACCATCGTGCCGGTATACCAGGCTGACAATCCGGACGACGTCCTGAAACAGCGGTTCACGACCAGCACCATCAGCCTGCGCGCCCAGTACGCCTTTACGCCCGACCTGTTCGTGAAGGGGTACCTGCAGTACAATGACAGCCGGAATGCCATCGTATCGAACTATCTGCTCCACGGAGATTTACCTGGTCTACAATGAGAACTACGACACCGGGCTCACGTTCGATCCGAGGGCGACCAACCGTACCCTGATGCTGAAGGCGACGTACCTGTTCATCTTCTGACCCTGATTCTGACCGTATCAGGACAGGTGGCGATGTGACGGCTGATCAATCGGGAACCCGCAAACTCTACTGGGAAGATTCCTTCCTCGACACGTTCACGGCGACGGTCCTCGAGGTGCGGGAGATCGGTGAGGAGACCTGGGGGGTCATCCTTGACCAGACCGCCTTCTACCCCGAGGGGGGCGGTCAGCCGTGTGACGAAGGCCGCCTTGGCGAGACCGAGGTGCTCGAGGTCCTGGAGGAGGTGGGGGTCATCCTCCACGTAACCGACGGACCGCTCGACATCGGGGCCGAGGTCGAAGGGAGCATCGACCGGGGACGCCGTTGGGACCTCATGCAGCAGCATACCGGCCAGCACCTTCTCAGCCGGGTCCTGGTCGACGAGTACGGGTCGGAGACTCGGGGCTTCCACCTCGGTGATGATGATTCGACCATCGATCTGACGAAGGAGCTGACCGAAGCGGAACTCTCCCTCGTCCAGGCCCGTGCCAACGCCCTCATCGACGCCGACCTGGCGGTGACCGCCCGCTTCGTGGACCGGGATGATCCGGCGGTGAAGGCCGCGCGTCGTGCGCCCCCCGATGTCGACCTGGTCAGACTGGTGGAGATCGGGGATATCGAAGCCGTTCCGTGCGGGGGCACCCATCTGCCCTCGACCCTCCGGATCGGAGGGATACATCTCCTCTCCGGTGGCGCCAACCGGGCCCACGGGCTCTTCAGGATCTCCTTCATCTGCGGTGACAGGATCAGGAGACGGCTGATGGAACTCGATCGGATGGCCGCGGCCCTCTCCCGGACCCTGTCGACTGCCCCCTCCGAGTTCGCCGACCGGGTTGCCGACCTCTTCGAACAGAACCGCGATCTGCAGGCCGAGATCGGAGAGATGCAGCGGGCGCTCATCCCCCTCCGGGTCGAGGCGCTCAAGGATACAGCCGAAGCGATCGGGTCGGCCCGGGTGGTCATGGCGCGGATCGACGATCTGCCGCCCGAAACATTGCTGCCGCTGGCGGCGGCCCTCACCGGTGAACCCGATGTGGTCGCGCTGCTCGGGGCCGGGGTGGCCGACACCGGCCGACTGGTCTTCGCCCGCGGAGAAGCGGTCGACCTCGACATGAGTGACCTCCTGAAAGAGGCTGCCGGGATCCTCGGCGGCGGCGGTGGTGGTCAGCCCGACCATGCCACCGGCGGCGGTCCCCGGGGCGAGGCCCTTGATGTGGCGCTCACCGGGGCGCTCGACAGTGCCCGCGCCGGCCTGACCGCGGCTTCCTGATGCAGCCATGATACGACTTCCGAGATTCTATACCCGCCGCACCGGCCTGATGGCGGCGCTTTTCATGGCCAGCGTGCTCCTGCTGCTGGCTATCGCCAACTGGTGGATCTACAACCGGGTTGAGGCGGTCCTGGATGAAAGCCTCGGAGAGAGGCTCAGCTCGGTGGCCCGGACCCTCCTTGCGACCAGCACGATCCAGGGGGATGCCCTGCAGGCGGGCGCGGGCGCCTTCGATGAGAATGAACTTCTCTTCATCGACGACGTTCTGAAACTGGTTCAGGAGGAGAACGACCTCGACGCGATCGTTCTTCTCGATCCGGTCGACTTCCGGATCGGCTACTCCTCGAGTGATCTCTACCGGGCCGGCGGGGAATACGCGCATCTGGCCACCCATGGGGACGCGATTGCCGAAGCCCTTACCACCGGCTCGGTTACCGTCTCGACGACAATCCCGGTCGGTTCCATCTGGCTCAAGAGCGGCTTCGCCCCTGTCTATACCGTGTACGGAGATGAAGAGGTCGTCGGCATCCTCGTGGTGGAGGCCAGTGCTGGCTTCCTCGGCGTCCTGGAGACCGTCCGCGGCGTGATGGTCAGCGGGATGGTCGCGACCGGCGTTCTGCTCCTCCTCCTGGTGGCCGTCTATCTGGGGCTGCAGTCGCAGATCCGGCATGCCACAAGGGCACTCGAGCGGGAGGATCGGATGACCGCTCTGGGGAGACTCGCCAGCCAGGTCGCCCACGAGATCAGGAATCCGGTCGGGATAATCAAGTACTCGGCTCGACGGATGATGAAGTGGCTCGACTCCGTCGGCGGCGGACGGCGCGAGGTGGATCCCGAACTGAGGGAGATGGTGCAGTACATCACCGAGGAATCAGAACGCCTGGAGGATCTGACCGATCGTTACCTCGCTTACACCCGTCATGGATCGCTGCGGATTTCGCCTGTGGATCCGCGGGATCTCGTCGAATCGGCCGCGCTCGCGCTGGAACGGAGCGAACCGCCGGCCGGCATCACGATCACGATCGAATCGGAACTCGGTTTACCCCCCTTCGAGGGTGACCCGGACCTCCTGAGACAGGTTCTGCTGAATCTCTGCTGGAACGCGGTCGAAGCCATGGGCACCGACGGCGTCATCACGCTTTTCACGCGTCAGGGTGAGTCGACGGGCGGATCCCGCGGCGTTGTGATCGGAGTCGAGGATACCGGTCCCGGCATCCCGGAGGGCCTGAGGGAACGGATCTTCGATCCCTTCTTCAGTACCCGGGAGGAGGGGAACGGTCTCGGGCTCTACATCGTGGAGGGGATCGTCAGGGCCCACGGAGGAGAAGTGGATGTGGAGACCACCCTGGAGGGCGGGGCGCGGATGGTGCTCCGACTGCCGAACGAAGTCGAAAAAGAGGCCTGACCGATGTCACGGATACTCGTGGTTGATGATGAAGCCCGGATGGCGGGTCTGATCCGGATGGAACTGGAGGAGCAGGGCCACGCGGTCTCTACGGCCGGCGACGGCGCCATGGCACTCGGCCTGATGGAGAAGGAAGAGTT
>JALGWK010000291.1 GCA_025774205.1 bacterium | reverse complement strand
GGCCTGTTCCGGAAGATCGGTCTCATCGGCACGCTGCCGGAGCAGCACGACCCGGTCCCGCACTCCGTTGACCTCGAAGACCCTGGCTGCCACATCGGCCACCCGATCGGGTTCAAGGGCATACACCCGGGAGGCCCCGGCCCGGACTGCCATGACGGCGTAGGTTCCGATCCCGGTACCGATATCCACGACGACATCACCCGGTTTGACAGCCGCCCGGATCGCCTGGTTCATCTTCGAGAGACGTTCGGGCTGGGCCAGCAGTCTTCGATAGTAGAGAGGATCCATGACTGTATTCTGCCTTCTTACACTGACGGTCCCGGGGCAATACGCTCCGGGATCATCTCAACGAGTTCTTCAGCCTCACCGACAGCTTCGAATACCGGTACCTGTTCCAGCATCGCGCTCAATCCTTCGAACGCGTCCACGCGATCCTCCCGGTGGCACTGGATCTGATCGAAGAGTCTCTGCAGACCGGCGGCCGGTGTGATCGGAATCAGCTCTGCCGGAACAGTATGCGGGGGCCGACGGATGATGACCGCCGACAGGGGGCCCTCCCCTGCTATCCCCCGGCAGAAACCATCGGGATCGAGATAGGAGCGGTATTCGGTCCCGGCAACACCTTCCACGGCGGCCTGGAGCAGAACCGGATACTCCGCGGCTCCATCAGAATGATCCTCTTCCGCCCTGGTGAGTTTCGGAGAGATGGGGAACGGGATCGCTTCGAGGGCGCCGGGATCGAAGTGGATCAGATCGTCTCCACCGAACAGCGCGCCGGCCCTGCAGGCCGCCATTACCAGGGTGGATTTCCCGGCTTCCGAATCGCCGGTGATCAGGACACCTGCCGGTGATCAGGACACCTCCGGCACCCCGGTCCACCAGGCCGGCATGGATCGACAACAACCCCGCTCTGCCCCGAAAAGCTGCCTCGAGGATGTTCCAGTGAAGATCGACGAGAACCTGGCCCTGGTCAGGCCAGACCCTCGGCTCATCTTCCCCGACGACAAGTCGGAAGTCGCGGTCATGGCAGGTTCCGGGTATCCCGGGAGAGGCCGCCGAGCAGATCGCCCGCTGCCTCCCGCAATCCCTCATCGGAACAGATGAACCGTGCTGACCAGGACCGGGTACCGAAATGCATGATGTTCCTCATTCACCCGCCAGTGTTGGAATCGACAAACCCGGGAACAGAGCAACCTCCAGTGATTTCTACTGTAACAGGACGCCGTCACAGACTGAAACGGGAGAATGCAGCCGGTTTGATGATCCGGAACGGTATCGGCGGCGTATCTCCTGTGGAGTGAGCGAACTGTCGCCCCGATCTGCAGAGGTCATCGATGGTTGATCCGACAACGGTAGAGAGAGCGAAGCGGGGAGAGCATGAAGCCTTCGGCACGCTCGTTGAGCGCCATGCCGGGGCAATCGCCAACTATCTCCACCGCTTCCTGCCCGACGGAGACGACATCGACGACCTGCTCCAGGAGGTCTTCCTCAAGGCGTACCTCAACCTCTCCCGGTTCGATCCGGCGAGGGGGGCCTCTTCCGTATCGCGGCCAACACCGGTCTCGATGAGATCAGGCGGCGTCAACGGGACGAGAACAGGAAGGCTTCGGTCCCGGGATCATGGCCCCTCGAGTCAGGCAGCACCTCCTGCCCCGAGACGGAATACCATAACCGGGAGCACCTCCGTTCGGCACTCCAGTCGATACCCGCGCCGGAAAGACAGGTGATCCTCCTCTCCTTCTATCATGATCTGAGATACCGGGAGATCGCTGAGATTCTCGATATCCCGCTGGGGACTGTGAAATCCAGGATGAGGAGCGCAATGACCCGATTGCGGAGGGAAGTCACCCTCCATGAGGCAGGTGAGATCAGATGAAACACCCGACTTCAGACAGGATTCTCGAGTTCTACCGAAACGAACTGCCGCCCCGTGAAAGCCGCTGCGTGTGAGACGTGCCGGCTGGAATTCGAATCGTGCCGGGCGACCGGAGACTGGCTCGCGACCTGGCCCGACCGACCGCTGGAAGAGAGTGTCATCGAGAAGGTGAGGCGGAGCGTCGAACTGATCGACTCCAGCCGGATCGAACACCCGGCGGTGAACGGCGACTCGACCCGCCCGTTCAGACCGTGGCTGCGCCGGGTGGCGCTGGTGGCGCTGGTGGTGATGGCGACCATGCTTTTCCAGACCGTCATCTGGAGTCCTCTCAGGCCGACTGTGAACCTGGGCACCATCTTCAGCCTGACCTCCCCGGCCTATGCCCAGACTGCCGGCGAGGCCGTGCCCGACACCGTCCTGGTGCTGACCGTTCACACCGAGACGACCTTCAGCACCGACCTGCTCGAAGGGCGATTCGAACTCGATGAGCTGATCAGGCAGCTCAAGCCCCTCCTGCGGGAGGGGGAATACCGGGACATCCTCCTGACCGGATCAGGAGGTGACGATCCGGTTTCCGTGAACCTCTCCGACCTCGATCCTCTCCGGGAGGAACTGGGGATCGACGAGATCCACGTGGGCAGCGGAGTCGTGGGAGTTGCCAGCTACTGGGCCCGGAACATGGCCCTCCTCAACAACCAGGTCTGGTCGACGAGGAGCCCCTCCGGTGAGAGAGCTGTCGGCTGGACCCCCCAGAACTGGTCGTTCTTCGTGAAGGGTGAAAAGGATGACGAAGGCCACTGGTTCGTCACCGGCCGGCGGTCGGATGAAAGCGAGGGAGGAGCGGCCCAGGTCGCCTGGAACTATGCCTTCGCGCGCCAGGGTGGCGACTCAACCGGCAGTTGGTACTTCACCCGTGGCGATTCGACTTCACCCTACTACAACTTCTCTCCCGCCATGGCCTGGTCGCCTCAGTCAGGTGGCTTCTCCTTTACACCCTGGGCGGGCAGCAGCAGTGTCCTGCTCTCGGCCCTGACCGAAAGTGACGATCTGGTCGCCACGATCACCGATGAGGGTGAGGTCCTGCTGAGTCGCTCCCTGCTCGACTCGCACGAGGTCGAAGAGGCCCTGATGCGGCTCATCGCCCGGCAACCGGTCGAGACGCTCACGATCCTGGTCGAGGACGAGGAGAATCCGGGAGCCCGGGCCCTGGAGCTTGAGTCGATCGCCAGGCGGGCAGGGATCGAGAAGGTGGTGTTCAGGAAAGCAAAGAAACGCTGATTGTATTTCCTCACTCGTGAAGCTGGACTAGAATCTGGTGGCCTGATCTGAGATCGGGGCTGTTCTCCGACAGTCCCGGTCTCTTTGACTGTTCGCTCTGAACCGGGCCACCGCATGCTGATAGCCGTTGTCGTCGTCTACTTCATCGCCACCCTTCTGACCGGCGCCCTGCTGAGCAGACGGAACCGGTCCGCCTCCGATTTCCTCATCGCGGGCCGACAGCTGGGCCTGACCCTGACAACCGCGACGCTGGCCGCCATCCAGCTCGGAGCCGGGGTGATCATCGGCGGAGCGGAACTGGGCGCCGAGAGCGGCATGTGGCCGGGGGTGTGGTACGGGATCGGCTGCGGCGGGGGCCTGATCGTCTCCGGCCTGCTGGTCGCCGCCAGGCTCCGCCGACAGGGGGGGATCGTCCCCCTCGATTTCTTCGGGAAACGATACGGTGAGAGGAAAGGGGTCCGGATCTGGGGCTGGCTCTCCAACATTCCCAGCCTGCTGGGCATCTTCGTGGCCCAGATCATCGCCGCCGGCTCGATTTTCCAGGTCTTCGGTTTCGATTACACCACCGGGGTGGTGATCTGCGCCGTCGCCATCATGCTCTACAGCGTCATGGGCGGCATGTGGGGGGTTGCGGCAACGAACCTCATCCAGGTCGCCATCATCGTGATCGGGCTGCCGCTGGTGGCCATCATGGCCCTGCTCGAACTCAGATCGGTCGGCACCGTCAGTACCGCCGGCCTTATCTCCACCCCCTTCATTCCGCCGGGAATGGGGACCCGGGCGGTCTTCATCATCGTACCCTTCCTGATCTCGATCTCGGTCTCGTACGACGCTTTCATGCGCTATCAGTCCGCCAGTTCGGAGAAAGTGGCGAAGTGGGGCTGCATCCTCGGCGGCGTGATCGTCATCTTTATCAGTCTCTGCGTCGGCCTGGTCGGCGCGGCCGGCAGGATCGTGTTCCCCGAGGTGTCGAGCGCCGCGGTGCTCCCGATGATGATCCAGGAGACGCTCCCGCCCGTGCTGGCCGGACTGGTCGTCGCCTCACTTCTCGCCGCGGCGATGTCTTCCGGTAACTGCCTGCTGCTTTCACTCGCCGGCAGCTTCTCCCGCGACCTCTACAACATGGTCCTCAATCCATCTGTTGATATCGACGATCTGAAGCATTCGAAACTCATCTCGAGAGCGGTCATCGTCGGAGCCATGGTGGTGGGGATCGTGATCGCCCTGCGTGGTCAGGGTATCATCTACACCATCATCATCTTCAATTACCCCTACATGGGGAGCATGCTGGTACCGTTGCTCGGCGGCGTTCTGTGGAAGCGGGCTACCTGGAAGGGCGCTCTCGCCGCGATGCTGACCGGTGGAGCGATCGGGGTCGTTTCGTTCCTCGTCGGCATGCCGGGACCACTGAACGGGCTCTTCAACATCGACCTGGGTCTATTCATCGCTTACGCCATATCGGCGCTTGTCTTCGTCGGCGTGAGTCTGATGGATGGCGGGAACCTCTCCACTGAACAGGGGAGCCGTCTGTGATGGAGTCTCTTGAACCGATGTGCTGGTGCTCGGCGGCGGAATCGCCGGGTGCTGGGCCGCGATAGCCGCCGCGAGGGAAGGTGTCGGGGTGACGCTTGTCGAGAAGGGCGCCACGGTGAGCAGTGGAGCCGCGGGATCGGGCTGCGATCACTGGGAATCGGCTGCCACCAATCCCTGCTCCGGGGTCACCCCGGAAGAACTCACCCGGGCGATGATCGCCGACCATGGCGGTTACAACAACGGTATCTCCCATTACATCGAATGCCGGGAGGGATATGACCGTCTCCTCGACCTGGAGGCGATGGGCGGCAAGATCCGGGACAGCGAGGATGAGTTCGCGGGCGCCGAATTCCGTGACGAGAAGACGAAATTCCTCTTCGCCTACGACTACGTGAACCGGTTCACGCTGAGGGTATGGGGAACGACCTTCAAATCGGCCCTGCACGCCGAATGCAGGCGGCTGGGAGTACAGGTCATCGACCGGACCATGGCGACCTCGCTCCTCTCGGAGGAGGGCCGGCAGGGCGGCAGGATCATCGGCGCCACGGCCGTCAACGGGCGCACGGGGGAGTTCCTGGTCCTCCGGGCCGGCGCCACCGTGCTGGCCATGTCCCGGCCGACCCGGATCTGGCTCTTCTCGACCGGGCTGCCGGGGCTCTCCGAGTTCAGACCTCCGCAATGCACCGGAGACGGTCATGCCATGGGCTGGAAGGCCGGCGTCGAGTTCACCATGATGGAGAAATCGGTCCAGGCGGAGTGGTCGGGAGAACGGAGTTATCCCCCCTACGGGACCGGCAACACGCACAACACCTGGTATGCCTGTTCCATGGTCGACGCCGAGGGACGGGAGATCCCGTGGGTTGATCGTGACGGCAGGCTCCTCGAGTCCGTTTCCGAGCGATACCGTCCGGCACCGGGACAGAGGTTCTTCATCAAGGGCGGCGGGGAATCGTACTTCCCCCTCCACGACTACCTGGGACCCGACACGCTTCCGGTCGACCAGCTCCTCGAGCAGGGTTTCAAACTGCCCTTCTACGCCGACCTGCCGGGGATGCCCGAGCTCGAGCGGCGAGCGATCTGGGGCCTGATGGTCGGTGAGGAGGGCAAGACGAAGGTTCCGATCCTTCAGAACTACACCGGGGCCGGATTCGACCCCGACACCCACCTGCTGCAGAGTTATGGTGACGGCTGGCGCTCGGGCGCGTTCCTGCCGCAGGAGAGACAGCTCTTCGGATTACCCGGCGGCATGATGAATGACTGGGAACTGCGGACCAACCTGGAGGGACTCTTCGCGGCCGGTGATCAGCTGTTCGCGTCCAATTGCCACGGACACGCGGCGGCCACCGGTCACTACGCCGGCCGGCACGCGGTGGAGTTCGCCATGCATGCTGCTGACGCACCGATATCGGCAGAACAGGCTGAGATCGAAAGAGACCGGATCATGGCGCCGCTCGACCGGAAGAGGGGACTCACCTGGAAGGAACTCAACGCCGCTGTCGCCAGACAGATGCAGCACCACTGTGGCGCCTTCAAGACCGCCGACCTGCTTGAATCGGGCCTGGCCGCGCTGGACGACCTGGAGGAGCACGAAGTGCCGCGGCTCCGGGCCGGGAATCCGCATGAACTGATCCGTACCCTCGAGGTCATGAACATCCTGACGAACGCCCGGCTCATCCTGCATGCCAGCCTCGCCCGTCAGGCCAGTTCGAAACACCTCCAGTGGTGACGGGTGAACGGCCGATCGATTACTACGGCTCTTTCGAGGAGAACTACGAACAGCACAACCGCTCATACCTGACCGGGGGAGCGGAACGATGACGGATCGAAGCCGCCTCGGCGAAGGACCTCTGCGGGAAGAAGTCCCCGCCCCGCTCTTCATCGATCCCGAACTGTGCACCGGATGCAACCTGTGCCTCGAGGTATGCCAGGTCGATCTGATGCTCCCCCATCCGGAGAAGGGCGGCCCACCGATCCTCCGCTATCCGGAGGAGTGCTGGTACGAGGGCAGCTGCGTGGAGGTCTGTCCGGTCCCGGGTGCTATACGACTCGTACATCCGCCCGCGAACAGGGTGAACTGGAAGCTGAAAGAGAGCAGATCATGAGATCCCGAACACGAACAGTCCTCTCCTCGCTCATCATGCTGGCGGCGCTCATCGGGCCGGTCGAAGCCCGCCAGGTGGACCAGCCCGACATGACCGCGGCTACCGATGTCGAAGGAGTTCCCGGGGATCCGCGGACCGTGTACGCGGCCGCCGCCTCCGGCGGGGTCTGGAAGACCGTGAACGGCGGCATCTCGTGGCAGCCGATCTTCGATGATCAGCCGATCGCTTCGATCGGAGATATCGCGCTGGAACCGGGCAATCCGGAGGTCATCTACGTCGGAACCGGGGAGTCGAATTTCCGCAATACTGTCGCTTTCGGGAACGGAGTCTACAAGAGCACCGACGGCGGGCGGACCTGGCGACACCTGGGCCTGGAAGAGACCAGGCACATATCCCGGATCGTGATCGATCCCGATGATGAACATGGCGTCAGCGATATGGATATCGATCCCGGGAATCCGAACATCCTCTACGCCGGAATGTGGCATTTCGAACGGAAGCCGTGGAACTTCACCAGCGGGAGCGAGAACGGCGGTGTGTTCAGATCGGTCGATGGTGGAGACACGTGGCATAAACTCGATCGCGGCCTCCCCCGCCTGATGGGCCGGATCGGTGTCAAGGTCGCGCCCGGCAATCCCCGGGTGGTCTACGTGATCGCCGAGTCCCGGGAGGGTTCCCTCTTCCGGTCCGACGACGGCGGCGAGCAGTTCCGGATGGTCAGTGATGATGCCCGGATCGTCTCGCGCGGATTCTACTACGCGGATATCCGGGTCGACCCGACCGATGAGAACCGCGTCTTCGCCATGGCCATCTGGCTCTACCGCTCCATCGACGGCGGCAGCCGGTTCGAGCAGGTCTCCCGCGGTCTCCACTCCGATTACCATGCCGTCTGGATCGATCCGGAGGATCCCGACCGTATCTGGCAGGCTTCGGACGGCGGTGTGGGGGTCAGCTACGACCGGGGAGACAGCTGGGAATACGTGGGGCTGCTGCCCTTCTCGCAGTTCTACCAGCTCTACGCCGACAACCGGGAACCGTTCTACTTCGTAGGCGGAGGTCTCCAGGATAACTGCACCTGGTATGGACCGAGCCGCACCAGGGATTCCTCCGGGATCCTGAACAGTGACTGGAAGAAGATCAGCAGTGGCGACGGCTTCTTCGCGGTGGCGCACCCCGAGAATCCGGAACTCTTCCTGACCGAATCACAGGGCGG
>JALGWK010000290.1 GCA_025774205.1 bacterium | reverse complement strand
TTATGGTTGTGTGCATCCCAGTCGGACCACTGGTTGTTCCGGGTACTGACGTGGCAACCGGCACACACATCCTCACTCACCGAGACAGTGGGGCGAAGTGCCAGATTATCGCTTTCGCCAACGTGCGCGCTGGCAGGACCGTGACAGTTCTCACACTGAACATTGTGAAGATCACTCACGGGATTATCGTCATATCCACCGTTCGCCAGAGTAGCGTCGAATCCGGTCGTGTGACACTCGAAGCAGTAGTCCGCGCCGTGATCCGATTACAGGATCGCGCTGGCTGCGTCGGCATGATTGGTCTCCTGCCAGGCGGCATAGGTGGTCGAATGACAACCCGAGCATGCCTCAGCACCCATGTAGTAGGGCTGTACTACCGGCACGTAAACATCGACTCCGATGTCGATCGTGCTCTTCGAGATGTTGATACCATCGTTTACTTCCAGTTCGATGGTAATGATCTCTACGACTTCAGGTGACGTCCACGTCACGGTGTCGTTATCAGTGCTCGAGAACGTTCCCTTCGGAGCACTCCAGCTGTATTCGATCGTGTCGCCGTCGGCATCAGTGACCACCGCCACAAGGATGGTTTCGGCGGCCTGACTAATCGAAGTTGATGAGGCGGTGATGGAAACGATCTCGGGAGCCTTGTTCTTGGATCCCGTGCTCTCCTCACAACCCATGAGGGCGAAGGAGGAGATCGCGAGCGCGGCCACCCCCAATTTTATCCATTGCTTGCTATGATTCATGTATCAATCCCCTGTTCCGGTATGGTTTCAATGAGGAGTGCCAACGTTAGTTTGTTGGCACTTCTACATTGTTAATAAGTGCTGCTAATGATTAGATGCAACGGTCAATCGGTAAATTCAGGTCCGATTATCGATAATTCGCTCATTTTCCCCTGTAATGTATAGATTTATGTATGTTCTATGCCGCCGATATCATGACCCGGAGAGCCCTTACTCTCCAGGTATAGTGCCACCCGCAAGAACGATCAGTACACCTAACCAGAGCACTCCCATCAGCGGCTTCTCGCTCAATTCAACAGTGAGGAGTCCGCCGGCCGCCCGACCATCCGCGGGCATGTCGCCGCCCAGATAAAGGAGAGTGACCCGACCACGATCGGCGTCGATCCCCTGGAGTTTCAGCTGCCCCTCCACCCCGTAGGGGAGTGCAACCGCCGGGGGCTGTTCGCTACCGGTCCCCCAGCGGGGGATCACGGGCTCACTGCCACCTTCCCAGTCAACCCTCACCCGGGCACCGATGGTCCCGCTCATCATGTCGGTCTCCTCGTGACCGCCCATATCGTAATCCTCGAAGGTGAGGGTGGCGCCACCGATCTCTGCCGACTCCCCCTTCCCCAGATCCAGCACATTCCCCGAGCCGGCGATGGCCTCGGCCGGCGGCAGGTACTGCGCGGGCGCCAGGTAGAGATCACCCAGGAGGCCCCGGTTGATATGCGGTTCGGCGCGCACCATCATCTGACCCGAACCGTACTGCTGGTAGAGTTTCGGCTTGAGGAGGATCGAGCCGGACTCACCCGGCCTCGAGAGGGTTACCGAAGTAGACTGCTTGCCCCCCGGTTCCTCGTTCCAGCCGACAAAGGTGAGCTCGTACCCCAGCACCTCGGTCGGTTCTTCATAGATCAGATCGGCGGTCGCTTTCCGTCCGGTCGTGGCGGCCACCACGGCGATCAGCATCAGGGCGGCCCCGATATGCGAGAGGGGTCCGCCGGTCAGCTTCCAGCCGTTGTTGGCGAGCGTATGCTGGAACACGAAGAGGTTGGCCACCAGGGCCATGGCGCTGCCGCCGGCGAAGAGGAGGGCCAGCGCGCCATCCACTCCGAGGAGAGTGGCACCACTGACGCCCACCACCGACGCTACAAGAGATACGGGCATGGCGGTCTTCCCGATCGCGTCCCCTCCCCGCCACCGGCGGAGGACTGAGATTCCGAGACCGAAGGCCATGATGATCGCCAGGGGCAGGGTCGTGCGCCCGTAATAGGAGATATCGATCGCGGCTCCCTCGCCGCCGTTGAGCCGGCTGAGAATCGGCGCGGAGGTCCCCAGCCAGATCATGATGGTGATCCCGATGATGACGATGGCGCCGATCAGGAGCTGCATCTCCCGGCTGAAGAAGGATTCCTCGAGCTTTTCCCCCTTGAGCTCTCCCTTGCTGCCACTGATCCGGTAGAACCCGTACCCAAGGACCGCCACGATCCAGAGAAAGAGCCAGGTCCCGGCCGGACTGGCCCCGAAGGTATGGACGCTCGCCCCCTCCAGGACTCCACTCCGGGTCAGGAAGGTCGAGTAGATCACGAGCGCGAAGGTCAATACGGCGAGTATGACATTCGTGCGGGCGAGCTTCTTCCGGGCCCGCTGCAGCAGCAGGCCGTGGAAGAGCGCCATCCCGAGCAGCCAGGGGAGAAGACTGGCGTTCTCGACCGGGTCCCAGCCCCACCAGCCGCCCCAGCCGAGCACCTTGTAGGCCCAGAAGCCGCCCATGATGATGCCGGTACCCAGAGTGGCCCAGCCGATAAGGGACCAGGGGAGCGCCGCCTCCACCCAATCCTCACTCCCCTTCCGGCCGAAGGAGGCCATCGCAAAGGCAAAGGGGATGGAGAGAGCGGCGTAGCCCAGGAAGGTCACCGGCGGATGGATGGCCATCCACGGGTCGCGCAGGAGCGGATTCAGACCGGCTCCCTCGACCGGAGTCTGGGGCAGCAGGTTGAAGAGACCGGTAAGCAGGGTCAGAGCCACGAGTACCGCGGCTGAAGGCAGGTAGACCTTCATGACCGGTGCTTCCCACTCTCCGGCCTGCCGGGTGAGCAGCCAGCCGAGAACGGCGGCCAGGATCGCCCAGATGAGGAAACTCCCCTCCTGCCCCGCCCAGAAGGCGGAGAGGACGTAGAGCCCGGGCAGGTCGTTGCTCACATGGGCATAGACATACTCTACCTGGTAGGCCCGGTCGAAAAGGAGCCAGAGCAGGGCCAGACCGGCGACACCGAGAGAGACTACCGCCAGGAGCAGGTTCTTTCTGGCCTTCTGAAGTCCCGGTTCCGGTGTCTTCGGGTCGATCCCGCGGTAGGCGAACCACGACATGGCATAGGTAATCAGCGCGGCGACGAGCGCCGCCGAACCGAGGGTGGGCAGTACGGCAGTCATACGGACATCTCCTGCTGTTGCTGGTAAGGTACCGGTTTACCGGCCGGATATTCCGCGCTCAGGAATCTCTCTTCAGAATCCCCGACTGAAACCGATCGTGAAAAGTGAAGCATCGAAGTCATCGATGTCATCCACGACCTGGTCGAGTGAGAAGGACCGGTAGTCGACGTGCAGAGTAAGAACTTTCAGGTCGACGGCAACACCCAATCGCATCATCGACCGGGTGAGGGGCCACTGTCCATTGGCCCTGAACCAGTAGCCGTCGGCCACGATATCGACACCCTCACCGAGGTGCCAGGCCGCGCCACCTGTGGTGGCATAGGTAACATCGCGATAGTTGAAGATGTTGGGCGAGGGCGGCGCCGTCGCGGAGATCGGGACCGACATCTCAAGCCGCCCGCGGGTCATGGTGACGTGACCGCTCAGCTTCTCGAGGAAGGGGAACCGGGAGACCCTCAGCCCGACCGATCCGTTGCGGAAATCACTTGTCCGCGCGTTGAAGAAGTAGGCCGGATCGCTGCTGTCGTGACTGTAGTAACGCATCGATGAACCGTAGCGGTAGGCGACCGTCGCGGTCAGCCACCGGTCGGTGGGTGAGATCCGGGTATAGGGATTCTCGATGTCACCGACCCGGTGACGGAACCGGAACTTGAACCACTCCTGGCGGGCCCAGGTGAAGCCACCGACCCAGTCGGTGGTGGTCGTCTTCGAACTCTCCACCCCACCCTCCTCGAAGGTCCGGGAGACGCGAGCGCCGCCGGCATCGACCGAAACGCCGCGGAGCGGGGTCCAGATCATCCGTCCGAGGAGCCGAACAGAGGTGACGTCCGTCGCGACGGATGTTTCATCGAAACCAGAAGTGATTCCCCCCGTCTGCCAGTTACCCTCGACTCCATAGGCAGTCCTGCGGATCGAGAAGTCAGTCGAGAGCCTCTTGATGACCGGGAGACTGAACCCGCCATCCACGATTGAGAAATTGCGATCGAGAGCTCCTGAACCGGACAGCTCGGAGTCCAGTTCCGCTCCGCTGTAATCGATCCCCTCTCCTGTCTCAAGGAGGGTCTTGTCGATCGTCCCTGAAGAACTGCTGTAGCCGATCCGTACAAGGGCCGGTCCGACCGGGGCCACCACGTTGACCTTCATCACCGGCAGATCGCCGACGTCATGGAGAATGTGGGAGTAGTCGTAGAGGGTACTCGCGCGCCCGTCGAGTCCGGCGCTGGTATCGGTGACCGCGGCGCCATACCGGTTGTCGAGGTGATAGAGCGAGTAGGAGAGATCCACCGTAGCCATCTTCAGGGGCAGAGACGTGGCGATCTGAAAGGAACTCGAAGTCTCATCAACCGGGGTACTCGCGAGGTGCTTCTCCCGTTCGATGTTCCAGACCAGGAGGTTCGAGCCCTCCCGGCGGAACTGGTCGTACCGGATATGGATATCGGGCAGGCCGCCCGGGGAGATGGTGAGATCGGCGAATCTGCTCCGACGGGTGAAGGCATAGGGCGAGGCGCCGAGACCGAACTCATCGACATACGATCCGGTCGTGTGGAAGTAGCGGGAGTTGTAACCTCCGAAACGGAGATCGTAGGCGCCGTCCTTCGAGATCGAACCGTTCAGGGTCGCCAGGGGGGATTCCCCCCACCCCGCGGCGTCGAGTCCGAACCGGTGCCCGGCAGCATTGCCGGCCAGGGAGAGACCGGCCAGCTGAAGACCGGTCTGGTAATC
>JALGWK010000289.1 GCA_025774205.1 bacterium | reverse complement strand
GAGATCCAGACCGCCTGGCAGATCGTGGCAGGAGTGAGCTCGCAGAAATTGGGGATCCCCCCCGCGCCGGTCTGGGACAGCGGTGAGGTCAGATCGAGTCGATCGGTGGCCGTGCCCTGGCGCGGACCTCCACTCGAACCTGACACCCGGTACTGGTGGCGGGTGAGGACGTGGGACCGGGAGGGAAACGTGAGCCCCTGGAGTGAACCGGCCCGGTTCGACGGCGGTCTCCCCGAGAGCGGGTTCTCCGCGCAGTTCGTCTGGGACGGCACCGAGAACGTGAACGACTACGCGTATTTCAGAAAGGGGTTCACGCTGCCGTTCGAGACCGCCCGGGCAAAGGTCTACCTCTCGGCCCACGATGACTATCAACTCTTCATCAACGGGCACGAAGTGGGACGGGGACCTGCCCGCAGCGATCCCAACCGGTATGGCCAGTACAACGCCTGGGACGTCACTGATCTGATCGAGTCGGGCAGGAACGTCATCGCCGTCATCGCCCACTGGCATGGCCTGTTCAACGTCTCGGGAGTGAACGCTCATCCGGGGCTGATCGTTGAAGCCCGGATCACACCTGTTGAGAGCGGCCCTCTCAGGTCGATCGTCAGTGACCATTCGTGGAAGGTGCTCTCCCGGACTCCCTCCCGGGAAGAGGACTACACGACCTTCGGCGGCGCAGGCGGTCTCAGCAACCGGGCGGCCGAGATCTTCGATGCCCGGCTCGAACCGGTCGGCTGGAAGGAGGCCGGCTTCGACGACAGCGACTGGCGGGACGCGGTCGAGGTTGACCGCTCTGTCTTCAACCTCTTCCCCCAGATGGTCGGGAACCAGCAGGTCCGGGAGCGGCTCACGCCCCTCTCGATCGAACGGGACGGCACCAACTGGATCGTCGATTTCGGGAAGTGCATCACCGGCTGGCCTGAGTTCGTCCTGTCAGGGCAGGCAGCGGGAGATTCCATCACGGTTCACTACTTTCAGGGAGAAGGATCGGTCGGACCCGCCGGTTGGGATCGGTATGTCTGCCGCGGCGGCCGCGAGACCTGGGCGCCCGACAGCGGTTATTCCAGTTTCCGGACGCTCCGGATCGAAGGCTACCGGGGCCGGCTCACGCCTGAACGCATAAAGGGGATATGGGCCCATACCGAGGCTGAGGTCGCCGGCAGGTTCCGGACCTCCGATCTGACCGTGAACGCGATCTTCGAGATGAGCGAACGCTCGGCGCGCCAGAGCGTGCAGATGGGAATGATCTCGGTCGATGCCAACCGGGAGCAGGCGCCGTGGACCGCCGATGCCTGGATCATCGGTAACGTGCTGCTCACCAACCACCGGAACTCACAGGTAGTGCGGAAGACGATCCTCGACTACGCCGGGGAACAGCTCGACAACGGCAACTTCTACGCCGGCAGCCCGGCCGCGAAACGGAAGATCCCCGAATGGGCCTTCTACTGGCCGATGCTCCTCTGGAACCAGTACCTCTGGTATGGAGACACCCCCCTGCTCCGAGACCAGTTCGGGAACCTGGAACGGATGATCGGATTCTTCGAACCGAAACGGGATCGGGAGACCGATCTGCTCCACTACACCGGCAACTGGCAGATCACCGATCTGCCGCGAGGCGCGTACATCGACCAGCTCAGTCCGGCCCTCACGGCACAGAACTGCCAGTATTACCACGTCCTTTCGCTCGCCGCCCGGATCGCCTCGGCGCTGGGAAAAACCTCGGCCGCGATCCGGTACGACCGGATGGCGCGGGAGGTGCGCCGCGGCATCAACCGCTATCTCTTCGACGGGGTATCCCGGTACCGGGACAGTCTCGACTCCGATGAATACCACCAGCTCCCCTCGACCTGGGCGCTGCGTTACGACATCGTGCCCCCCGATCGGCGCGAAGCGGTCATCGAGTACGTGAAGAGCCGCGAGTTCGAGCCACACGTCTACGGCGCCGACTGCTTCTTCGACGCCATGTATCTGGCTGAGGAGGGAGCATATCTCCTGGACCTGCTGACCGAGACCGGCCGGGGACGCTGGGAATGGATGGCGGCCAATAACGGGCGGGTCGGCACCGAGGACTGGGGGACAGGTGAGTGGAACCATGCCTGGTCCTCTTCACCCGGCTCCTTCCTGCAGAAACACATCAGCGGGATCGCACCCTCCGGTCCCGGCTTCGAGACCTTCATGATTCGCCCGGTCGTGGAGGGGAGACTCACTTTCGCCGAGACGACCGTTCCGACCGTGCGGGGCGACATCACCACCCGCTGGGAGAAGCTCCCCTGCGAAGGCTCACTGATGCTGGATGTGACCGTGCCGGTGAACAGTGAAGCGGAGATCCGGCTGGCCGATATGGGATCGGACTATCTGCTGGTCGAGGAGAGCGGCACCTCGATCTCTCTGGAGGGCCGTTACCGGAAGACAATCCCCGGGATCCGGCATATAGAACAGGAAGATGGCTATCTGACGATCACCCTCGGATCGGGCTCGTATCACTTCGTGGTGACGAAATAACCAGATCTCAGGCGTGGGTTTTTCCTTCCGCATGTGTCAATAGAGCAGGAACCGCACCTGCCGCTTGAATGCGATGGTTATCGCCTGACAGGGCACACAGCCCAGGGAACGGGATCGAGTGGACGAGCACATTCTGATTCAGACCTACCGGGACAACATCAAGCAACTCTACCGGTATGCATCGATACGCTGCGGCGGCGACCGCGGCCTGGCCGAGGATGTCACCCAGGAGGCCTGGCTGCGCGCCGTCGTCAACTGGCGCAGAAAGGGGCTGCCCGATGAGCCCCTTGCCTGGCTCACCACGGTCGCCCGCAATCTCCTCGCCAATTACTACCGCACCATCCGGCCGATCCCGCTCGAGCAGGCGCCGGCAGGCTGGGAGGTGAAGGTATTTGAAGAGAGATACGATCCCGATGATCCCGATGTCGCGGTTCTGGTCACCTGGGGATTCGCCCGGTTGAAGAAGGATCAGGCGGAGCTCCTCGAAGCGTTCCACCTGGAGGGTCGGAAAGTCGCCGACATCGCCGCTGCCCGCGGTTTGTCTGAGCGGGCCGTCGAGGGTCGGCTCCGCCGGGCCCGCCAGGCACTGCGCCGGATACTGGAACCGGCTCTTACAGAGATCGGAGCATGGTCATGACCGATACCCACGAACCCACGCCCGAATTCGTCTCCCGCCT
>JALGWK010000033.1 GCA_025774205.1 bacterium | reverse complement strand
CCTGGTACTTCAGCTCGATCTCTTTCCGCTCCTGGAACTGGCGCAGCTTGCGGACGATCTCGACATTGGCCGCGTGTCCCGAGCGGGCGGCGAGCACGTGCGCCTTCAGGGGCATTCCAAGGAGCGTGAAATCGCCGATCAGATCGAGGGTCTTGTGCCGGACCGGTTCGTTGGGCCAGCGGAAGCCTCCCCCAACGATCACTTCGCCTCATCGGATACATCGTGATCGATGATCACCACGGCGTTGTCGATGTTCCCGCCCTTGATCAATCCCCGCTCCGACATCTCCTCCACCTCGCTCAGGAAGCAGAAGGTGCGGGAGGCGGCGAACTCGTCTACGAACTCCTCTTCGAGGCCGTACATGCTGGTGTACTGGGTCCCGAGGGCCGGATTCTGGTAATCGACCATGAAGGTGATCCGGAATTCATCGGAGGGCAGGATGACGAGGTCAACCCCGCGCTCCGGATCGGTCCAGGTGATCGTTTCATCCACCTCGAGATACCTGCGCGGAGCTTCCTGCTCCTTCTTCCCCACCTTCAGCAGGACCTCCACGAAGGGCATCGCCGAACCGTCACCCACGGGCGGCTCCGGGCTGTCGAGTTCGACGTAGACATTGTCGATCCCGAGGCCGCTCAACGCGGCCAGGAGATGTTCCACGGTCGTCACCCTGGCCCCGTTCGACCCGATGGTGGTGCCGCGGTCAATGTCGAGTACGTTCTCGATATCGGCCTTTATCTCGGGTTGCCCCTCCAGGTCGGACCGGACGAAAATGATACCGGTATCGGGCGGCGCAGGCCGGAAGGTGACCGAGACGTCGTTCCCGGTGTGGAGCCCCATCCCCGCCAGGGTGACCGAACTCTCGATGGTGGCCTGCAACGTCTGTTGTGCCATGGTGGAACCTCGTTGTCACACTATTGATGGTGGGGCGTTACTCCACCTGGTCTTCGAGCTCGGCCAGTCTTCGCTCAAGTTCCCGGACCTGTCTCCTGAGGTCGGGCAGACGTCTGAGACCGGCGAGCATGGTCATCCACTCCTTCTGTGGACGGGCGGGATAACCGAAGTAGTACGCATCCTCCGGAATGTCGCTGATGACCCCTGACTTGGCCGCCAGGACGGCCCGGTCTCCGACCTTCAGATGACCGGCCAGTCCCACCTGTCCCCCAATCTGCACTTCGCCTCCGACGATAGTGGAACCGGCCATTCCGGTCTGGGCCGCGATCGCCGTGTTCGGTCCGATCACGCTATTATGGGCGACCATGACAAGATTGTCGATCTTCGTCCCGGCCTCGACCCGGGTCTCACCGAAGGTGGCCCGATCGATGGTACTGCAGGCCCCCACGAGGACGTCGTCCTCCAGGACGACCCGTCCCACCTGGGGGATCTTCAGGTAGATGCCCTCTTCCCGGCTGTGACCGAAACCGTCACTGCCGATGACGGCGTTGGCGAGCAGTTCCACCCGGTCGCCCAGCAACGACTGCCGGTAGATGACTACCCCGGGATGGATCACACAGTTGCTGCCTATCCGGACCTCCCGTCCGATAGTGACACTTGCCCCGATGACGGTGCCGTCACCGATCGTCACCTCCGCGTCGATGATGGTGTATGGTCCGATCGAGAGATTCTCGCCGAGGGCGACCGAAGGATGGATGAGAGCGGTCGGCTGGATGCCCGGTTCGACAGCCTCTGGGGGATAGAGCAGGATCAGCGATTGTCTGAGGGATGCGTACGGATCACTGACCCGGATCAGGGAGGCGGCTGTCTCTCCTTCGAACCCTTCATCGACCAGTACAGTCCCCGCCCCGGTCGTCTCCATCAATCCGGAGTACTTCTCCGCGCTCAGGTAGGAAAGGTCCCCGATCCCGGCTGTTTCAAGGGGAGCGACCGCAGTGATCTCGCGATCCTCCCCGTCCAGACGGCCCTCCAGTTCGCGGGCCAGATCGCCGGCCAGCACGTCTAGGGTGCCTGCGGCAGGTCGGGCTCGTCGGTCCCTGTCCCCATCAGATCGATGATATGGGGGGTCAGGTCGAAGGCAGGGGCCGCGTAGACAAGTCCGCCTGAGGCGGCGTCGAAGATGTAGTCGTACCCTTCATCCTCGCCGACCTGCTCGATGAGGGTGTTCACCTTCTCGATGATCGGCGCCATCAGCTCCTGGTTCCGCTCGTAGGCCTGACCGGTCTGACCCCAGATTTCGTCGATGTAGGCCTGATACTCACCGTACTTCTGCTGCACCTCGGCCCCGAGCTGCGCCCGACGCTCCGGAGTCATCGCCAGGCTCTGGCGTTCCAGGTCCTGGTTGAGCCGGTTGAACTCGGCCTCCAGGACCGCGGCCTGGCGCTCCCAGACGGTGTTTTCGGTGGCGAATGTCGCCTGTGCATCCTGTGTTGGCGGATAGGCTCCGATAACCGCCTGCGAATCGATGAAACCGAGTTTCATCGTCTCCTGCACGGGCACCATCACGGCGCCGGCGATAAGGGCGAAAACGAAGCCGCCGAAGATACCGGCCGTCATGGACTTACGCATGGTTTACGCCTCCTCGAGACATACCATAGGAGGATATCCGGGAGCTTCCCGTGATACCCGTCCGTCGGTGTCCTGAACCACAAATCCGTTGTCATTCGTTCTCCGCGGCATTAGCCCCGGCGGTGTTGCCTCTCCTCGCCATAGCCACCGCTATACCTCGTCGACGCGCCTGGCCGGTGCAACGCCGCGTAGCCCTCGGTGATGCAACGGACTTCCGGCTCAGAACGCTAGTAAAACTGTGCTCCAAACTGGAAATGGGGAACCCACCTGCCCTTGCGCCGCCCGTTCTCAAAGTGGTCGAAGCCGTAGGCGAAGTCAAATCCGATGAGTCCCACCATGGGAGTGAACATACGGAGGCCGAATCCCACTGACCGACGGAGGTCGAAGGGATCGGTGTCGCCGAGATCGAGCCAGGAATTTCCGGCGTCGGCGAAGACAAGACCGTAGAGGGCCTGTTCCTGTGCCAGCGGGAAGGTGCATTCGAGGGTGAAGATAAGCATCGACTGGCCGCCGATCTCCAGACCATCACGATCGACCGGTCCGACCCGGCGGTTCTCGTAGCCGCGGATCTGCCCGTCGAAGGAGGTGCCGCCCGGCAGGTACTTCACGTTGAAGGGGACGAACCCATCACGCTTCCGGCTGTCATAGCCCTCGACCAGCCCGCCCCTGACCTTCAGGGCCATGACGACCTCCGACCAGGTCCGGTAATAGAAAGCCTGGGTAAGGTCCCACTTGGTGTACTGCTCGTCCCCGCCGAGCGGTCCGCCGGCGAGCTCGAAGCGGAAACTGTTCATCGAGCCGCCGGTGGGGAATTCGGGCCGGTCGCGGGAGTCACGGGTGACCGTCCAGGAGATGGACGAGTTCCGGATCGGCCAGTCCCACTGCCGCAGGTCGTAGGTCGGGCTCGGGTTATAGCTCGAGAGGAAATCGTAGAACTCGGTATCCTCGAGCCGGTAGCCGATGCTGGTGCGGAAGTAGTCATCGGGCCAGCGCAACCGGCGCCCCAGCCTCAGGGTCAGACCCTCCCGGCGCTGCTTGTAGAAGACATTCCAGAAGAGTTCGCTCCGGTAGACATTGAATCCGACCAGGGTCGGGGTGTTCATGAGCCACGGTTCGGTGAAGCCGATCATGATTGTCCGGCGGATCCGGCCGAAATCCCAGGTGAAGTCGAGCTGCTGACCCGCCCCGAAGAGGTTCGGCAGCTGCAGCCCGATATTGCCGATCAGGCCGTCCCGTTCGCTGAAACCGGCTCCCATGATGGCCTGACCCGTGGGGCGCTCTTCGACGTGGATGGTGACGTTGAGATCGCCGTCGACGGTCGGCGAAGGCGGTGGATCGAGGGTTACGTTGCTGAAATAGTTGAGCGCCATCACCTCGCGAATCGAGCGTTCGAACAGGCTGCGCGCGAACCGTTCGCCCGGCTTCATCAGCAGTTCCCGCCGGATGACGTGTTCCTTGGTCCGGTTGTTTCCGGTGATGTAGACATGCGCTATGTTGGCCGGCTCTCCCTCTAAGACATTTACCGAGATGGCGACGTTGGTGCCGCCCTCTCCCTGCCAGCTCGGTACGGGATCGATGTCGGCGTAGACGTAGCCCTCCTCGGTGTACTTGTCGCGGATGGCGTTGATCGACGCGTCGAGGACGGCCTGGTTGTAGGGAGCGCCGACCTCCGCGGTGATCAGTTCCTCGATCTCGGTCATCTCGAAAAGCTCGATCCCGGAGAAATCGAGGCTGAAGAGGGTGAAGAGCGGTCCCTCGTCGACGATGAGGAAGAGGGTCATCGAGCGCCCGTTCTCGTCGATGCTGAGACTGTCCGAAATGACGGTAGCGTCGAGATGCCCCGCTTCAGCGTAGCGGCCGGAGATCAGTTCCCGGTCCCGCTCGATCTGCCGACGGTCGAACTTGCCTTTGGAGAAGAAGAGGAAGCCGGTTCCGGTCGCCATGGCGGCCCGCACCTGGCGGTCGCTCAGGACCTCATTACCGAGGATGATAATGTCGTCGATGCCGACCTTCGAGCCCTCGTCGATATCGACTACCACGTTTATCGCCGTCGAATCGGACTCCACCAGGGCGGACTCGACCTCCACCGTCGCCTGCAGGTACCCCTCTTCCCGGTACTGGTCACGAATCCGGCCCATCGCCTGTTCGATGTTGCTCGGACCCAGCGACATGCCGTCCACGATCAGTCCGGCGTCGAGGAGTTCCTTCCGCTTCATTTTGTCATTGCCGCGGAACGAGATGGTGTTCAGCCGTGGCCGCTCGGCGACGGTGATAATAATGACGACCTCGGTGTCGGAGATCTGAAGCCCGGTCAGCTGGATATCGGTGAACATGCCGATGGTCCAGAGCTGCCTGACGGCCCGGGAGGTCGCTTCATGGAATTCAGTGACGACGTAGGGGCGCTGCTCCACGAGTCCGCAGGCGACGATGATCAGGTTGGCATCGGCTCGGACATTCCCTTCGACCCGGATTTCCGATATGGTGATCGGAGGTTGCGGGTCAGCCTGACCGAAGGAAACCGGCGCGATAAGGGTAGAGGCTACAGCCACAGCCATCGTCAACGACAGCAGGAGGCCGCGGGGCGCAGGTACTGGTCTATTCCGTACGGAGTTATTCATGGGCAAACGGCTCGCTAAGATAGATAGTGCTACTCCTTCTGTACAGGATTATACCCGCGAGTCGGATCGGGGTTCACGTCGACACCCGACTTTCCTCCTGCCGCTCACGCTGGTCATCGCCACTTCAGTCTTATTCAACCCTGTGACGGTTTCGGCGCAGTCGGCGTCCACGGGCATCATCGAGGGCACGGTCCTGGACGGGGTCGGAGAGGAACCGCTGGCGGCCGTGAACGTGATCCTGGAGGGCACTCCCTACGGCTCGATGACCAACGCCGACGGATTCTTCCTGCTGCGGAACGTACCGGCCGGGGAGCATGTCCTGATCTTCCGCTACGTCGGTTACCGGGAGGTACGAATGACCGGCGTCGCCGTCCTCCCCTCCCTGCGGACCACCATCGAGGTCCGGATGGAGGCCACAACCATCGAGATGCCGCCCGTCACCGTGACGGCCGAGCGGCCGCTGGTGCAGCGGGATGTGACCGGCACCATGTACCGGGTCGCCTCGGTCGAGATCAATCGCCTGCCGGTCGACACCATCCAGGACATGGTCGAGCTCCAGCCGGGGGTTGTGTCGGGGGGACATATCAGGGGCGGCCGCGTCGATGAGACCATCTATCTCCTCGACGGAGTCCCGATTCAGGATCCGACCGCCGGGATCTCCGCTATCGGTCTGCCGAAATCGGCCATTACCGAACTGAACATCCATACGGGCGGTTTCGACGCCACCTACGGGAACGCCCTCTCCGGGGTAGTGCACATCATCACCCGCCGGGGATCGAACCGCCTGCAGTCGATGATCCGGTACGATCGCGACGACCTCGGTGAGTCGTTCGGCGGCACCGAGCATTCCGGCCGTGGCCAGCTGGAGGGGATGATCAGCGGACCGTTCGTCCGTGACCGCGCCTTCTGGATGATCGCCGCCGACCATGTGACCGACAATACCCGCTGGTGGCAGGATCTTCAGCATTTCTCCCTTACGACGCCCTACCACGGCGCCTGGAACGTATTCGGTCGCGCCGATGTCTACCTGACCGGGAAGCTGCGTCTCTCTGCCCAGGTGGTTCTCAGCCACGAGGAGGAACAGGAATACGAATGGCGCTGGCGCTTCAACCTGGACGGCCTTCCCGTCAGCTGGCGCGACAGCGGTCGACTGGCCCTGACCCTGAACCACATGATCTCACCCTCGATCTTCTACGACCTCCAGTTCTCCCACTTCATCATCAACCGGGGGATGCACCGGGGCTCCCGGGAAGAGGTCGAGAACGGCACCCTCTGGACGTATGACACCTTCCTGCAGTACGTCCGACCCGACGGCGGCGAGCGGCTCTGGTGGTTCCGGGGAGAGCAGAACATCACCACCGGGCGCGGTTCGATCACTGCCCAGGCCGGCCGTCACCGCCTGCGGGCGGGATTCGAAACCTCCTTCTACGACCTGAGCTCCGATCTGCTGAAAGTGGAACCGCAGACCACCTTCTACGGGCTCCCCCTGCCCGATCTTGCTCCGCTCGATTACTCACATGCCTATTCCTACCAGCCGCGAACCGGCGGCCTTTTCTTCCAGGACACCTGGGAGAGCGGGGACGGCCTGATCCTGAACGCCGGAGTACGGTATGACTGGCTCGATCCCCGGGCCTCCAGACCTGTCGTGGAGTGGGTTCCCACCACCGCCGATGAGTTCGAACAGGAGATCACGTCGTGGGTCCCGGCCAGCCGGAAAGCGCAGGTCAGCCCCCGAATCGGCCTGGCCTTCCCGCTGCCGGAGAGGACCTGGTTCCTCTTCAACTACGGCGAGTTCTTCCAGGTGCCGCTCTTCGACCAGCTCTATTCCGGTCTCGATCTCGACCTCACCCGTGGCCTGCGAGTCCTGGTCGGTAATCCCGATCTGGAACACGAACGGACCAAATCATATGAATTCGCCTTCCGCCGGGAGCTGACGGACGACAGCGCCGGCTCGGTAACGTATTTCTTTAAAGAATCATTCAATCTTGTTGATACTAAAACATATCTGTCTGCTGATTCACGTGCTCTCGAAGACGGATTCACCCAGTATGTCAACCTGCCGCTGGCCCGCTCTTCAGGGGTTGAACTGGCCTATGAACGGCGGATCGTGGACGGGGTGGGACTGAAACTGGCCTATACGTTCATGACCGCCCGCGGCCAGGCCGAGACGGGGCTCTCAGGCCTCAACTACCTGCAGTGGGGCTTTGAACCACCCCGACGGATGCACTTCCTCTCATGGGACCAGCGACACACCCTGATGGCCAGGCTGATGGGCAACCTGGCCGGGATCGGTTACAACGTGATCGCCCGCTTCAATTCAGCCCGACCGTATACTTATGCTCCTTCTTCCACCGGCGTGCTCCCGGAAGGGACGGAGGTGGTACCGAACAACTCGCGGATGAAGGAACACTTCCTGCTCGACGCCCGCATCAGGAAGGATATATCCCTCTCGAGGGGCAGTCGCGAGATCAAGCTGACGCTCTTTGCCGACATCAGGAATGTGACCGACCGCCGGAACCTGGTCTGGATCGCCAGTGACGGCCGCGCAGGGGGAGAACTGGGTGATCCGGGCGCCTGGCGAATCGGCCGACGAACCCGGATCGGCCTGGAGGTGCACTTCTGATGCCCCGGCTTCGCCTCCTGCTCCTGCCCCTGGCCATGCCCCTGATCCTGACCGGCTGCGAAGAGAGTCTGCCGGCCTACGAGGCGCCCGACACTCCCCTGGCGGCAGAGATCATCATCGAACCCCACCTCTACGGCCCCGATGTCTCCGCCGTCAGCCCGGATTTTGCGGTCACGATCACGAACACCAGTGAATTCATTGATGAATGGGCGCTCCACGTGCCGTGGAGCGTGTCGGTGAACATCTCCGTCTTCCTCGCCCGCGATCCGGGCCGACACATCCATCTCAGCACCCAGCGGACCTTCAATAATCCGATCGATGATCTCGTCCACGGGTACTACGTCGTGATCGGCTTCGACCTGCCGCTGAGAGACAGTGAGGGACGGCCCTGGAACTGGGGGGATGAGGAAGCCGGGGCTCTCGACATCGTCCTGCAGGGCCGGGTCCGGATCGGGCGGCTCAATCTCGAAGTCAACATGCCGCGTGTCACAACCAGCCTGCAGTTCAGCGCTCCCTGATCCGGAACAGTCCCTGTCACCACGACCATGTACATTCTCTGTCACCACAACCCGGAACGGTCCCTGTCAACACTCCGGTCGCTCTTGTAGGGTGTTGGAGGGCATCGTATCTTCCCTTCAGACAGAGCAGGATACCATCAGGGACCAGGCTACAACGTGGATGATACAGCATGGAAACGTCCGGGAACCCAGAAGCCGCCTTCATGGGACGCATCACGGCCAGTACCACGCATGAATTCCGCAATATCCTGGCTATCGTGAAGGAATCGGCAGGCCTCATCGAAGACCTGGTCGAGCAGTGCCGCCAGATCGGCCCTGAACAGGCTGAACGACTGCTGAGGACCGCCAACCGGATAGACGCCCAGGTAGGCCGCGGCGCCGAACTCCTCTCCCATCTCAACCGGTTCGCCCACTGCCTCGATCGCAGCCAGAGCGGCGTGGACCTCGATCAGGAGGTCGACCAGGTGGTCTTCCTGAGCCAGCGACTGGCCCGGCAGGGTCGTCACCGGCTCGAGATGATTCCGGGATCGGAAGAGCTGACGATCATGGTAGATTCGCTCCACTTCCAGATGGCGCTTTTCGCGGCCGTGGAGGGATGTCTGGAACAGGTACCGGACAAAGGCAGCATCACGGTGCGCACGACCCGGACCGGGACAGGTTCGACGATTCATTTCACCGGTGAGGCTGCTGACAGTTCAGCCCTGCCCTCCCCCACCGGGGCCTCCGGCTGGATCGACATGACAGCCCTCTTTGAAGGCCTGGGCGCGTCGGTCGACGTCGGGGAGGATGGATACTCATTCACCATCACCCTGCCGGTCGCCGATGATGCCTGACAGGCGAGCACCTGAGATACGAATCCCGGCCCCGCCGGGCTCCGCACTGTGGAGGAACGGATGAGCAAGATCAAGCTGCTGCTGGTAGATGACGAGGCCGAATACGTCCGGACGATGGCCGAGCGGCTGGAGATGAGGGACATCGGCAGCCGAGTCGCGCTGAGCGGCGAGGAAGCTCTGGAACTGGTCGGTGAAGAAACTCCCGATGTCATGGTGCTCGACCTCCGCATGCCCGGCATCAACGGCATGGAGGTACTGGAAAAGATCAAGAAAGAGCACCCGCACGTCGAGGTAATCATCCTCACCGGTCACGGTTCCGATGCGGAAGAGAAAGAGGCGCGGCGACTGGGAGCCTTCGATTACCTGCAGAAACCGGCCGACAGCAAAGATTTGCACGAACGGATCACATCGGCCTGGAAGAAGCGCCTGCAGGCGATCGAGGAGTTCGTCAAGCATTCGAAGGACGGTTTCGAGACCGGTATGGCCGCGGCCGCCCTCGCCGAGGGGGGGGTGCCCGAGATGGCCGCCGAGCTCCTCGAGGCGGATGAAGCTGAAAAGGCGGATCAGGCGGAGCCCCCTGCCACCGGCGCAACCGACGACTCCGCAGCCACTCTCAAGGTCCTGCTCGTTGACGACGAGGAGGATTTCGTCCGGACCTTGGCCGAACGAATGGAGATGCGGGAGATCGGCAGCGAGGTCGCCCTCAACGGCGAAGCGGCCCTGGACCGGCTGGAAGAGGAACTGCCCGACGTCATGGTACTCGACCTGAAGATGCCCGGAATCGACGGCCTGGAGGTCCTCCGACGGGTGCGCGACCGCTACCCCGATATCGCCGTGATCATCATGACCGGTCACGGCTCGGATGAAGAGGAAGAGGAGGCCCGGCGGCTGGGAGCCTTCGATTACCTCCGCAAGCCGGTCGATTTCAACGACCTCAT
>JALGWK010000288.1 GCA_025774205.1 bacterium | reverse complement strand
CGCTGTGCGTAAGGGAGCGCTGTTCCAGCCAGGGATTGAGGTCGGTCAGCTTCACGATCCCGTTCATACTGGTATCGGCCCGGTGGAGTTCGTTGGGATGGTCACCGTCGGAGGCGGAGTAGAAGAAGGTGGAGCCGTCCTCGGTCAACCGCCATGAACGGTAGACTCCCGCATCCTTCACCAGGTCCTCGATCCGTCCGTTCTGAAGATCGAGCCGGACGAGTCCCCGTTCCCACCGGTCCCGGGCGGCGGTGGTCAGGTAGAGCCAGCGCCCGTCCGGGCTCCAGGCGGTGAGGCCGAGGCGGGGCCGTTCATCCTCCTCGCCCTCATATTCGTACACCTGTTCCACCTCACCCGACTCGATACCAACGAGCCAGTAGCCTTTGCTCGTACTGCAGAGGACCTGTTCTGAGTCGGGACTGAAGCGCATCACCGAGAAGTTCACCTTCGTGGTGTCCTCTCCGTCGTGATACGGTCGGCCGGCTTCGGTCAGGTTCCGCCCCTCCTCCTCGAAGACCGACCGGATAAAGACATCTCCTTCATCGGTCCAGAGCCAGTGATCACCAGCTTCGTTCCAGGTGGCGGAGATCCGTTCATCGCTCTGCTCCCGGAGGACAGTGCGCTCCCCGCTCTGCAGGTCGAAGCGGGAGAGTTCATACTCCGACCCGCCCCGCCTGGCGTAGACGGTCTCCAGGGGGAAGGTCTCGGAAAAGGTGAGGAACTCACCGTTTTCCGCCATCCGGAGGGAGCCGTAATTGCCTTCCGACAGCAGTTCCCGCACCTCTCCGCGCTCGAGATCGACGATGGCGGGGATCGCGAGGGAGTTCATGCCGCGCATCTCGTCCCACTTGAGGAAGGGATCTTCTGAATCGTGGACGATGATGGGACCTTCGGTAATGCTCACGAACCGGGTACGGGCTCTCTCCTGCCAATCGGATTCCCGCAGCTGGACAAGAAGGCCGCTGCCATCAGGCAGCCACCGGAGCATCGATCGTGAGGAGATCGGCTTGTCGGTGCGCAGTCTGACCTCCCGGGTTTTGTCGCGGGCTATATCCCATGTGTGAAGCGCGTAGGTGTCGCCGTCACGCAGGAAGAAGGCGATGGTGCTGCCATCAGGTGAGAAGGTGAATCCGCGGGCCTGTACGCGTGAATCGAAGAGGGGGGTGCGTTCCCCGGTGCGGCCATCCATCAGGAAGACCTCGGCGCCGCCCGGCCCCATGTAGGTAGGATCGCCGTATCGGGTGTTGTCGCTGCCCAGCCGGTCCCGACGGCGACTGACGGAACAGATCAGCCAGGCACCATCGTCGGTGACGTCGTTGACGCTCAGAGAGAGCATGTCGAGTGCGTCATCAACCGTGAACGGGGTGCCGCCGGCAGACTGGGCCGGGGCAGGCGCGGCGGTCAGGACGGTCAGCGCGATTGCCAGGGAGACCGGGCCCAGTGCCCGGCTGATACGATTCAACGTACAGGTCATTTCTCTTCTCCACTCTCTTGCTCGAGTTGTTTCGGACATTGTGTCGGGTTATTACGGATAGAGCAGGTAGCCGGCGACGGTCTCACGCCAGGCATCCGTTCCGGCCAGCCAGCGTGCTTCAAGTTGACGGGGATCTTCGCCGGCCTCGATCCCCTCCCGGAGCCACGATACCCCGGCCAGACGGTCGAAGTGCGGGCCCCGCCAGCGGAACTCATCGGGATGGATCCGGCGGAAAGCGCTCACCACCGCCACCCCCGTAACCACCGCGCGGAAGGCCTTCGCGTCGGTGATCTCGATCTTCACACCCTGGCAGATATCATCCTTCCACTTCACTTCCACACTCGTACCGGGCAGACCGGGGGTGAAGGTGATCGGGTGGAATCGGACTCCGGGCAGCTCAAGCTGGTTGAGCCGGTCGGAGATCTCCACCCTGTCGGCCCAGGGGGCGCCAACCAGTTCGAAGGGCTGCACCGTACCCCGCCCCTCCGATAGGTTGGAGCCTTCAACGAAGCAGATCCCGGGATAGACCAGGGCGGTGACGGGAGTGGCCATGTTCGGAGAGGGCTGGACCCACGGCACGCCCGTATCGGAGAAGGACATCCCGCGTTCCCACCCGACCATCCGCACTACCCTGAGATCGAGGTCCGTCCCGCCGGGAAGATGCCCCTCACCGCACATCCATTGCGCGTACTCACCGACCGTAAAGCCGTGCCGGATCGGTACCGGGAAGAGACCGACGAACGAGGTGTGCTCCGGCTGCAGGACCGGTCCTTCGATGATCCGGCCGCCGATCGGATTGGGCCGATCGAGGACGACGTAGGGAATCCCCTTTACAGCAGCGGCCTCCATCGTCCGGGCCATGGTGCTGGTGTAGGTGTAGAAGCGCGCGCCAACATCCTGGATATCGAAGAGGAGAACCTCCACCCCCGTGAGCATCGTCTCATCGGGTCGGGTGCTCACCCCGTAGAGGCTGTGGATGGGCACCTCCCGATAGGTCTCTCCCGCCGAGTAGATACGTGCTCCCTCGGCGGCCGCCCCCTCGAAGCCGTGCTCGGGGCTGAATATCGCGACCACCTCAATCTCGTGGTCGAGGAGCGCGTCCACCAGGTGGGTGCCGTCGGAGAGCCGGCCGGTGTGGTTCGTGACCACCCCGACCGCCATTGGCTCAAGCCCGGTCGCGGCTTCCCACCCCTCGGATATCAGCCGATCAGCGCCGGTCATTACGGCCTCCCCTCCGGAACAGGCGGTGAGTATGAGGATCGCGCCCAGCGCAAAAGGGGAGAATCGAGCCCGGTTTGAAGCACAGCAGTTGTTCTGCACACGATCGCTCCTGAGATATCATCGATCTTCACACAGATCCAAGTGTACTCTACCCGTTCGGCTCAGGTTCTGGAAGTTCATGTTCTGTCTGCAGTGGTCTGTCTCCTGGTACCTGCTCGATACAGATTCCATGGGACTTGCGG
>JALGWK010000287.1 GCA_025774205.1 bacterium | reverse complement strand
GCCTGATGCCGTCAGCCGACCTGATTCTGGAGCAGGGAGATCGTATCCTGATCAGTGGCCCCGAGGAAGTGATCGAGCGGCTGGCCAGAAGCTGAGTCGGCCGATTCCGTTCTGTCGGAACAGATCAGGGAGCGGGCAGTGTCACTCGGCGGATTTTGCCGGTCGCTTCGCTGAATACGCCTTGCCGAGGAATGATCCGGCACCGTAGTACCCGCGAGTTCCCGGATCGTAGAAGACCGGTTTCAGCAGATCGATATCGGGCACTCCCTTTTCACCGACCACCGATTCCTCCACCTTCACATCGAGGATCTCACCGATGTACTGGGTGTGCAGCCCGATCTCGACGGTGTGGTTCAAGCGACATTCCAGGATCACCGGGAATTCATCTACGTAGGGAGCGTTGACCAGTTCACTCCTGATCGGGGTGAGTCCCAGTTCATCGAACTTGTCAACATCCCGACCGGAGAAGGTGCCCACGTAGTCGGCCTCCCGAAGGAGATCTTCCGAGGGAATATTGATGGTGAAGGCGCCACTCGCGCTGATGCAGCCGTGGGAGTATGTCGCGGACCGCAGGGAGATCGCGATGGAAGGTGGTTTCGAGCAGCAGATCCCTCCCCAGGCGGCGGCCATCAGGTTCGGCTTCCCCTCGCTGTCGTAGGAGCCGACCACGAAGACCGGGGTGGGGTAGGCGATCGGTTTCGGGCCGAGTGAATGCTTCAAAATGTGCCTCCTGGTTCATGACGCGTTCCGCCATGCAGGACAGACGGATGCCTGACCGGATGCTCATGCCGGGCATTGATGATAGAGGGAATGGCACGCAGGTAACAGCGGGGAGATCGCCTTCCACGCCGGGAACGGGCATGCAAGGCGACCTCCCCACCATCGGTCAATGGGAGAGGAGAATCGCGATGATCTGTCGATCTCCGACTACGGCAGAGCGGTCATCGCGAACACCATGACGAACAGTGCCACCGTCTCGATGACACCCACCACCATGATGTAGTTGGCGAATCCCTTGCCAGTTTCGGCCTGGGCATCACAAGCCTTGGCTCCTGCGCGACCCTGCATGAAGGCCGACAGGCCCATTGCGATACCGGCCAGGGCGCCGATTGCGAACTGCGCTGCCCATGTTTCCGGGGGCAGCTCTGCGCTCTGGATGGCATTCCGCAGGATCATGCCGTAGATGGTCTGGGAGAGCGGGGCGCCCACGAACGCAACGAGGATGAAGGGAGCGGCTTTGTTCTGTGAGAACGCCTTCTTCCAGGCTCCGATCGCCGACATACCCGCGACACCGGTACCGAGGGCCGATCCTATGGCCGCGAGTACCAGAGAAACATTGAGATCACCAAGTCCTTCAATCACTGCGTCACCCTTTCTTGCTCGGTACTTCTGTTCATCTGTTGTCTCGTCCTGCCCGCGCCGGGGATCACCCGCCGGGATTCACCCCGACCGGCTCACTCCTTGAACGGCAGGTACTCCTGTCCGGACCACTGCATGCTCATGTGGCCGGAGAACTCAAGCATGTTCAAACGCACGCCATGAACGATCACGCCCATGAGACAGAGTACGATGTTGAGTGAATGTCCCAGGAAGAGCGTAAGTGCGGCGGCGATCCCGGCCACGATCCCGGTGATACCGTCACCGACCGCCATGCCGTTGAAACTCGCTGCCACGGTCACCGACGCGTACCCCACCGCGAAGAGCCGCAGGTAGGAGACCACGTCGGAGAAGGAACTGATCATCGTGAGGGGAAGATCTCCCAGCGTGATCAGGGCACCCTTGACGATATTCTTCTGAAAATTGGCGAAGAGGATTACCAGCAGGACCCCCGCGATAAGCAGCGGCATCCCGAAGGGCGGGAAATCCTTGCTGATGACGAGCGTCCCTGCAACGAAAAAGAGCGTCCAGACGATGAATATCCAACCCGCTTCGGCCAGCGCCTTCGGTGAGTTGATGACCCGGAACGCCCGCAGGGCGTGGGCCACGCTCAGATGGATGGCGCCGATGAAGAAGCAGAGGTACATCATGAAGTTGAGGTTCGCTGCCTTGTCCGCGTCCGAGGGGAAGGCGCTGATCTCCCGGATCAGGGCCCATTCGAAGATCGGCAACTGGCCGATCCCTTCAGCACCGAACCAGTTCCCTGAGATCAGACCCCAGAACATGGTCGAGCCGCCCAGTACGTAGAGGAGGAGGAACGGTTCCTTCGGCGCCTTGGCTCCGAACTTCTTCTGGGCAAAGAAGCCAAGGGCCACGAAGATCAGGCCGTAGCCGGCATCGCTGACGATCATCGCGAAGAAGAGGCTGAAGAAGATCAGGAAGGGCATGCTGATGTCGAACTCGGCGTAGCCCGGTTTCGTGCCGAGGAAGTTGAACATCGGCTCGATGATCCTCAGCCACTTCGGGTTGCGGATCAGGGTCGGCACCTCGTCGGGATCGTCCGGTTTCTCTATCAGGTATGCCCAGCCGTCCTCCTCGGCCGCTTCCTTCACTGCCTCGACAGTATCCTTCGGGCAGAAACCCTGCAGCCAGGCGAACTTCTCTTCCTCGCCCATGCCGTGCATCACGTTCGAGAATTCCAGCTGTTTCCCGATCTCGGTCTCCAGGTCGTCGAGACCATCACGGACCGATGAGATGGCGTAGAGCTCCAGGTCGACCTCCTCGATGCGCTCCTCCCATCCGGCGATCTTCGCCCGGAGGTCGGGAGCCTCGATCTCGGGGACCGGTTCCTCGCGGAAGTCGAGCCGATCGATCTGCGTGTCGCCGAAGTAGGCAAAGAAAATCGTGCCCGCTTCGTCCCGCGCCTCGATGAACTGTGTCTCGGGGGGCAGACTCCGAACCGTCTTCCGGTCGCCGATGTAGAGGCGCACCCAGAGTCCGGCTTCGCGCAGTTCCATGATCGTGCTGCGGGAGATGTCGCCCCAGCGCTCGTACCATTCA
>JALGWK010000286.1 GCA_025774205.1 bacterium | reverse complement strand
CCGATCTCGCCATCGAAGATTTCGTAGGCAATCGCGGGACCACTCTTCCTGTAAACGATCAGTCGATCCCGATCAATCTTCCGGACATACGGACCCGTGATGTACTCGACATCCCACCCCCTGAATTCCAGATCACGTGCCGGAATGGGGGAGGGGCCTACATTGACCAGGTGAACGGTGTCGAGGGTGCCGGGGATGAGAGCGAATCCCTGCCTTCCGGTACTTCTCTCGACAACCGCAATCGCCAGATCACAAACTCCGTCGTGATCGAAATCACCCTGTTGATAATAGGGATTCATATAATTGGAGATGGCGTAGGTCTCCTGGGTTCTCATGAAGAAGTGTCGGTTCGACTCTCCCTCTTCCCCCGCTCCCATACCGGGCCAGATACCTGCCCTGGCCGCCTCCTGGATGAGATGAGGCTGGTAAGAGAGACTCTGGTCAGGTGACTGATCTGCGGCTGCAAAGGGTCGGGAGAAGGTTGTGCCGAGCAGGATCAACAGGGCTGCGACGCTGGCAGGATAGATCACCTGCCGTGGTATATGGGTATTCATAGCTCGATCTGTCTCCAATCCGGGCAATCGGTGTGATCAGGACTTCATGCAGCAGACCGGCAGTGCGAAGGAGAGGAAATCACCGATATATCATGATAGAGTATACACGACTTCTCTGGAGCCGGACCACCCTGGTGCACTGGAGAGATTATACCTGGAGGTGACCTGTATGAACCGTCGTACTCTGAGTCTCTCATGCCTGATCGCTGCCACTCTGATACTTACCGCTGCTGAAATCCCGGATTATCAGTTTCAGCGCCAGATGAAGGGAACCCTTACCGGCATTGAGACTATTGCTCTCCGGGTGCCATCGATGGGATCCTACCAGATGGATGTTCGGGGCATGTTCTATGAAGCCCGGGACTTCCTGACCCCGCGGGCTTCCGGAATCACGATCGACTCACGGGAAAACCAGGGCACCCTTGAGGTCAGTTTTGAAGTGATCCCGCTGCCGCCTCAGCGGGAGGAACCGGCCGGCTGGCTCCTGATCTCGTGGGGAGTGTTCGCCAGCAGGAGTGACCACCTGGCCGAGCGGGGACATTCCGGACCTGGAGAGACTCCTCTCAAAGAAGTCGTGGGTCTGGTTCTCTGGCAGAGCGAGCCGACTCATACCTGGTTCGAAGACGAGTCAAATCTGTCCGATCACGTCGCCGAACAGATGCAGGCTCACCTGAACGACTTTATCGACGAGTGGTTCCGGGATAACGTCAGCTGATGACTGACGGCGGCTCCTCAGCGACCGGGCCGCCGGATCCTTCATCTCCGGGAGTCTCCGGTTCACCTGATCCCTCATCCGGAGGTGTCTCGGCTTCTTCACCCTTCTTCTCCATGACTTCCAGTTCGAGGATCCCCCCCTTGCCGCGGTCAGCCCGTAACAGCAGGATCGCGAAGATCAGGCCAACCAGACCGAGACTCGCGAACATCAGCTGACCGGTGGTGTAGTTCTCGGTGGAGACCCTCAGGGCTCCGTTCAGCACCGGGAATAGCGCCAGACCGATGTTCTGGATCACGAAGATCAACCCGAAGGCAGTTCCAACCGCCCTCTCCTTCACGATCAGTGGCACCACCGGCCAGAGGACCGCCGAGACCAGCGAGAAGGAGAACCCGAGGATGATCATGGGGAACACCGGGTGGAGGTTCGAGATCCCCATCGCGAGGTGGGCCGGGATCATCAGGAAGGTGCCCCACATGAGCAGGGTACCCCGTTTGCCGATCTTGTCGACGACCCTTCCGATGATGGGAGCCAGGATCATCGAGAAGAGGATCAGGATGCTGACGATGCGAATACCGGCTTCCGGTGCGATCCCCCATTTGTCGTAGAAGAAATCCTGGGCCAGGTTCTGAAATGGGAAAATGGCAGCATAGAAGGCCACGCACAGGATCGTGATGTACCAGAAGCGGGAGTCGAACGCCTTGATGTCAGAAAGGGTGATTTTATCGCCGGCAGGGGCGACCGCGAGTTTGACCTTCCCCTCGGCGGCCTTCTCCATGACCACGTAATAGATGACAAATATCAGCGAGAAGACGCACGTGATGGCGGCGAACCAGAAGGCGGCATCGACTCCCCCGTACTTGTTCGCGACCCAGGTCTCCATGTTCAGGGACGCGAACGTTCCCAGGCGCATGAATGTCAGTGCCAGACCGAATGCGAGGGCAAGCTCCCTCCCCTTGAACCACTTGGCCAGGATCACGCTCTGGCAGACGATCATGGCTTCGGACCCAATTCCGAGTATGGCGCGACCGACCAGGAGAACTGTGAAACTGGGCGCTGCGGCCACGATGACCGCCCCCAGGACGATGAAGCCGGAAAGGACAAAGCTCATCACCCTGGTACCGAGTCGGTCTATCAGGATTCCGGCGATGAGGACCGATCCGAGGACGTTCGGCCAGCTGTAGAGACTGTCCATCATGCCGACCTGGGTCTGCGTATATCCGGCCTGGTTGATCAGCAGCTGTGAGATCGCGGATACGCTGCCGTAGGCGAAGTAACTGCCGAAGAGCATCAGCCCGGCGGCGATCATGATGCTCCACCGGAAGAAGGTGGAAGCTGGGTCCATCATTCGGAGACGGTCGGTGGACGGCTGGCTCATCGATCAGTTCCCTTTGCTGGAGTTCAAGGTGCCTAGATAGAACTCGAAACGGGCGAATACACTCAAGTCGAAAGTCGCTCCGACCGGATGGTAACGGAACCGCTGATTGAGGAGGTTCCGGATAGTTAAGCTGCCTCTCACCCGGCGGTTCCAGAACCACTTGTTGGCCGTGAAATCAATATTCCAGTGGGATGGAAGGGTGGGATGGAAGGGTCTCTGAAAAGAGACCTCCCGACATCGCACTGGCCCCACTGAACTCGGCCCAGGTGGTCGCGGACCGATAAGTGGCCTGAAGGAACAGCCAGAATGTGGAAACCGGTGCATACCTCAACCGGATACCGGCACGATGAGAGGGGCGGGTATCCCAGCGGTCGTGGATCAACCGGTCTCCCATGACGACGGCCCGGGTATCGAAGGAGAAATGCCCATCGAGACGCGGTGATATCCGGTGATCGGCTGTCAGCCGCAAACCGGCTACACCGCCGCTGATCCCGGAGGTGAGGGAGGTTGAACCACTCCAGGCGATGTCGGAGGGATCGAAGGTGAAGTCGGATCGTTCCAGGGTCAGATCGGCGAATTTTCGGAGATAGCTGCGTACTTCAAATGCGGACCCGCTCTCCCGGTCATGACGCCAGAGTATATCGAGTGAGAGATATCGACTCGGCTTATGGTGACCGGAATCGCCGGAATCATCCGGCAGGCTCAGGAAC
>JALGWK010000285.1 GCA_025774205.1 bacterium | reverse complement strand
CGACTGGACAGACGGTACGATCAAACGCGCGAACCTCAACGGTACGGGTGCTGAGACCATACTTTCCGGGCTGAGCAATCCGAGCTCTGTCATACTGGACATAGAGCCCTAGAGCCCTGGAACCCTGGAGCCCTGGAGGCCCCGCCGCGCAATAACCATCCTGGTCTCTCATTGAGACAGTATCAACCATGCCGCCGGATTGTGACCGCGGGGAGAGGGCGCGGATAGTCGGAAGGAGTCTGTACTCTTGGGAGGGGACGAACGCTGGCTGGTATCGATATCAGATCGCTGCTGATAATCGCTTGCGTGCCATGCGTATCGACCTGTTGAACGCAGGCACGGCAGCGGGGGAGATGTGGAAATGAACCGCGGAATCGGCACTCCATCGAACGGTGCCGGGCTGAACATCCTCGTATTCAGCCTCTTCTTCCTCTCCGGCGCCTTCGCGCTCATCTACGAGGTGAGCTGGGTCAGGGCAATGTCCCTGCAGTTCGGCTCAACCACACTGGCCGTATCCACCGTACTCACCCTCTTCATGGGCGGGCTGGCCCTGGGGGCCTGGCTGGCCGGGAAAATGGCCGACCGCTTCACCGATCCGCTCGCCCGATACGGTCTTATCGAGATCGCCCTGGCCGTTTACGCCCTGTTGACACCGGTCCTCTTCCGACTGGTCTTTCCGATCTTCGACCAGCTCGGTGCGAATGCCGGCAGCAGCCTGTGGGGGATCTCCATCATCCGCTTTCTGATCGCGGCCCTCCTGCTCCTGCCCCCCACGATCCTCATGGGCGCCACCCTGCCGGTGCTCTCGCGGTTCCACGTACTCAGGCACGGGGAGGGAGCGCGCGGCGCTGGCCTGCTGTACGGGATCAACACCGTCGGGGCGGTGGCGGGGACACTGGCGGTGGGTTTCCTGCTGCTGCCGTCGATCGGCCTCAACCGAACGATTGTCTTTGCCGGCCTCGGGAACCTGGCTCTGGGATTGACCGCCCTCATCGTGGGGAGAAGGGCGGCGCGCGACAGGAAGCTCCCCGACTCCGTGCCGCTGCGGGCAGAAGCGGGTAAGACAACGGAGGAGACGGGCACCGGTATCGAACACCCGGCCGACTCCGATCGAACCATCGTGCTGGCCGTCGCCTTTACCGGCTTTGCCGCGCTGGTCTGCCAGGTGGCCTGGACCAGGGTCCTGGCGCTGGTGCTGGGGGGATCGATCTACGCCTTCGCGGTGGTGCTCGCCACCTTCCTCGCCGGCCTGGGGGCAGGGGCGGTGGTCGCGGCCATGGTGTTGAAAGCCGCCCCCTCGAAGGCGCGGGTGGTGTTCTACTGGCTGGCCCTGTCAGCCGCGGCCGCGCTCGGCCTGACCTTCGCCCTCTTCCAGTACCTGCCCGAATGGTTCCGGTCGCTCTACTGGTCGTGGAACCTGGGAACCCGTTCAGGCGCCGTTCTGTGGGTCCAGTTCCTTCTCTCCGGGGCCGTCATGCTGCTCCCCTCCCTCCTCATGGGGGGGCTCTTTCCCGCCGCCCTGAGGGTCTTCGTCCGCGATCCCCGGCAGGCCGGCCGGAGGGTGGGGAATCTCTACGCCGGCAATACGGTCGGGACGATCATCGGCGCCTTTGCGGCCGGCTTCGTTCTGATCCCGCTGCTCGGGATTCGGGGCTCCCTGCTCCTGGCCGCTGCGGCCCAGTGCCTGGGCGGGGTGCTGATGGTCCTTCCGCCGGGGAAGGGAAGATGGGCCTTCAACCCGGCCGGCATCGGAGTCGCCGTGGCCCTGCTGGTGCTCCTGCTGACGCCCCCCTGGCACCGGCAGCTGATGACGAGCGCCATGTACCGATACGCCAACGCCTATTCCGATCCCGGCGGGACCGGATTGAAGAATATGCTGGCGTCACAGGAGCAGCTGCTGTTCTACCGGGACGGTCTGACGTCGACCGTTACGGTTATCCGGGACCTCACTTCGCAGCACCAGAGCCTGTACATAACCGGGAACGGCAAGATCGATGGTTCCTCCTGGTCCGACATGCCCACGCAGCGCCTTTCGGCTCACATCCCCCTGCTGTTCCACCCGGCCCCGCAAGACGTCTGCGTGATTGGCATGGGAACGGGATCTTCGGTCGGTTCGGCAGCGCTCCATCCGGAAGTCGGCAGGGTGGACGTGGTGGAGATCGAATCAGCCATGGTGGAGGGAGCCCGGTTCTTCAGCGATCACAACCACGACATTCATTCGAACGAGAAGGTCAACATCCATGTCTCCGACGGGCGATTGTTCCTGCGGCTGCGCCCCGCTTCGTATGATGTGATCTCCTCGGAGCCCTCCAATCCCTGGCAGGCGGGATCCTCCGACCTCTTCACGGTCGAGTTCTTCGAATTGGGCGCCCGGGCTCTGAGGGAGGGCGGCATATTCTGCCAGTGGGTTCAGATCTACGGGATGTCACCCGAGAACCTGAAAACGATCGTTCGCACGTTCGCCAGCGTATTCCCGAACTCACTCCTGCTGTCGACGATACCCGATACCGACCTGTTGATGGTTGGTTTCAACGGTCCCCTGATGCTCGACATCAGTCTGGCAGTAGAGCGTATGGAGCACCCTCCGATCGGGGAAGATCTCTCTGATGAACGGGTGGGTATCAACACCTTCCACGATCTTGCCGCCCGGTTCCGCATGGGACCCTCAGACATCCGGTCCTACGTCGGACAGGGTCCGCTGCACACCGACGACCTGCCCCTGATCGCCTACCTGGCTCCCCGCGACCTCTACACCGATACCCGGGAGGAGAATATGCGTGAACTGGCCCGCTTCTCGCAGGGGATCGGCCCCGGCCTCAGGAACATCCCGGGCACACCCGAGCAGAGGCGGCTCTTCTTCGAGACACTGGCAGCCGCCTACCGCAGATTCCTGCCTGGTGGGATGGAGGCCGAGATCTGCGATCAACTGGCCAGGGAGATCCCCTGACGGC
>JALGWK010000284.1 GCA_025774205.1 bacterium | reverse complement strand
TCGGCATCGATCTCTCCCAGGACTGACCTGAACGGAGCTACGAAAGTGGTCGGATCATCGTTCGTTCTGATCGCCAGGCTCATCGTCTCGTTCATGATATCGGAGAGCGTGGTATAGCATCCGCCGCCTGTCTCCTCCGTCGGATCGAGTCCAACAATATCACCCACAACACCGATGACTTCCATCCAGGAGCGTTCCGAGTCGGGTCGGCCCCATTTCAGGCGCTTGCCCAGGGGATCTTCTCCCGGCCAGTGATGGCGCGCGAAGGCTTCGGTAATGATCACCACGGGAGGGGCTCCCTCCTGATCAGCGATATCATCGAACGATCGCCCCCTGAGGATCGGGATCCCCATGGTCTGGAAGTAATCACCCTGAACAGCCCAGAAGGGAGTCGCCTGCGGCTGTCCCCCGATCGGCTCGACTCCTTCGACGGTAAACCCTCTTTGCCAGCGACTGCTTCCAAAGGGCATGGGGGAGATGACCGAAGCGGAGGCCACCCCGGGGATGGCTCTGATCCGTTCCGCGATCTCCCGGAAGAAGAGTCGTTGTGCCGTTTCATCGGGATAATCGGTTTCAGGCAGGGAGATCTGAAGCGTGAGTACGTTCTCCCGGTCGATCCCGTTGTCACGATCGGTCAGGGCGAGATAGCTCTTCATGAAGATCCCCGATCCGATCAGCAGGAAGGTCGCGATCGCCACCTCAAAGACGATGAGTGAAGCCCGTAGCCGGGCCCGCGAAATCGAGCCTGACGCCCGGGAACTCCCCCTCTGGAGCAGACCGGCCAGGTCCTGCCGGGTCGCGGTCAGGGCGGGAGCGAGACCGAACAGGATGCCGGTCAGGATGATGATCCCGATCAGCAGGAGCAGCAGCGGGAGGTCGGTATGGAACCGGAGCATCGACGGGATCTCGAGCGGGATGTAGCGGAGGATCAGGTCGCGGCCGATGAGCCCCAGGCCGAGGCCGACCACTCCCCCGCTGAGCGACAGCAGGACACTCTCGGTGAGGAGCTGTCGGGCGATGCGCGAACGGCCTGCCCCGAGCGATGACCGTATCGCGATCTCGGTCTGACGGGTCGTGGAGAGGGCGAGCATCAGGTTGGCGATGTTGGCGCAGACAAGCAGCAGGACAAGCGAGACCACGATGTAGAAGATGACCACGGCGCCGCCAATCTCACCGGTCAGCCGGGACTTCAGGGGTATCAATCCGATCCCTATCGGGTCTTCCTCCTCCTGCGGGAACTCAACCTGCAGGGCCGCGTCGATCTCCGTCATGTGGGCCCGGGCCTGATCGATGGTGATCCCTTTGGCCAGGCGGCCGGCGATCCACCACATCATGACATCCCGTCCCTCAACCGGATTCCACCGGGCCGGTCGCCACAGGTCCACTACATCGGGGAACCGGAAGCCGCGGGGGGCGATCCCGATCACGGTATGCGGTTCCTTGTCGAGATGAATGATCGAACCGATGATGTCCTGATCGCTGCCGAAGCGCCGCTGCCACAGGCCGTGTCCGAGTATGACTGTTCCGGGAGCTCCAAAGCTGTCCTCGTCGGGGCGGAACGTGCGCCCCGACAGGGGGTTCACACCGAGGACCTCGAAAAGATCGTGACTGATCTCGGCCGCGTCGATCCGTTCCGGATCCCCGACGCCGGTGAGGTTCACGGTAATGGTACGCCATGTCGCCATCTCCTCGAAGACCTGGTTCCTCTCCTCCCAGGCATCGAAGTCGGGGTAAGCGACACCGGCCTGGCCGCTTCGTCCCCAGGCGGGACTGGTCCGATGAAGGGCCACCAGTTCGCTCGCGTCCCGGTAGGGCAGGGGCCGGATCATGACCGAATAGAGAATGGAGAAGACTGCCGCGTTGACTCCGATGCCGATCGCCAGGGTGAGAAGAGCGGCCACGGTGAATGACGGCCGGTTCTTCAGCGACCGGTACCCGTGCCTGATATCCTGGAGGAGGCTTTCCAGTCTGGTGGTCAGCTCTCTGTTGTTGTCAGGCCGGCCGGTCCGCTTCCGGGTTTTCCGTGCTTCCATCACAACCGACAGTTCACGTGACCGCTCGCGCACGAGCAGGATCTTCACGTAGGCCACGATCAGGGAAAGACATTCCACCCAGTACCAGCGGGCGGCCGCGATTCGATTCCGTCGGGGAAGGATGAACTCGCGGTACTCTTCCTGAAGCTCTCCGATGATGGTGGCATGTTCGCTCCGGGGGAGCACGATCCGGAGCAGCAGTTCCGGGATGCGGGGCGTTCGAACGGGATCCATCACAGCTCTCCCAGAAGTGGTTCAAGGCCGGTCCACATCTGCCTGAGGGCCGCGCGGGCTTCGTGCAGCGCTTCGATCCCCTCCGGTTCGACCTGGTAGTAGCGGCGGGCCTGGCCGGTGCCGGGCGATGTCGTCGGGCTCACCGAAGAACTCAGCAGCCCTTTGCTCTCCAGCCGGTCGAGGGTGGTGTAGACTGCGCCGCGTGAGACAGGCCGGTCGGTCCGCTCCTCGATCACGGTTCGGATGGCGACACCGTAGGCCTCCCGGCCGAGCTGGAGCACCGCCAGCACGACCAGCTGTTCGAATTCGCCGATGGCTGATGAACTGCCCATGGTTCCTCTTCTTCTTCCTGACTTTGGCTTCTGGTCAGCCTCCTCCGGGAACATTCGAGATAAATCGGGATCATTCCCGGCGTCTGCCCGGTGAGGCCTACAATGTATACGTCTTGGTCAGAGGGATTGTTTCAGGCGAGGATCCAACAGCGCTCACCCGCTGATCGGCTGGTGCCGACCGGGTATCCCGTTTACCCTCTGCGTACCGTAGACCGGGTATCCCGTTTACCCTCCGCGCGCCTGCCCGTATACTGCCCCGATGATGAACCTGATCCGAGCCATATCCCTGGTGCTTCTCGCCATGCTCCTGGCTCAATGCGGGGGGGATACGATGGGGAAGCTGCAGCGCGCCGTG
>JALGWK010000283.1 GCA_025774205.1 bacterium | reverse complement strand
GAGCGATATATTTCTATCAACTTGGTTTGGCCCATGCGGGGTTGGGTAATGTGCAATCAGCAATCGAGTATGGTAAGCGTGCGGTCGAGGTGAACCCAATAGAAGACGATGCAGCTGAGGGACCATATGCTGAAATTGCGCTGGCTGAAATTTATACGCAGACAGGTCATTCTGATGAGGCGATCACCATCCTTGAGAGGATACTGGATATCCCGGCACCCCTTTCTGCCAATCTCCTCAGGATTGATCCGCGGTGGGAGCCCCTGAGAGAGCATCCCAGATTTCAGGCCCTGCTGAAAAAGCACAAATAACTCTTAAATACACTGGTGCCGGGGGCGAGGCTCGAACTCGCACGCCCCAAGGGGCAGGGGATTTTAAGTCCCTTATAGAAAGCGATCAGGCAGGAAGGCCGTCATATCCCGCCCGGGATCGCCGTTCACGATCCACTCCCTGACGATCCGGGCGGTGATCGGCGCCAGCAGGATCCCGTTCCGGCAGTGCCCTGACGCGACCAGGAGATTCGTGTATCCCGGCCACGGTCCCATGATCGGCAGTCCGTCTTCCGTACAGGGGCGAAGGCCGGCCCAGCGTTGTGATGGTTTTATCCGGTCCAGGGCCGGGAGCAGTCGTCGGGCGTTCTTCCAGATCAGGTCAATCCCCTCATCGGTCGTATTCCGGTCAAAACCTGCCTGTTCATGGGTCGCGCCGACGTAGACCTCTCCACCCGTCCGTGGTACGACATACCCGTCGGAGGAGTAAATGACACAGGGCGGGCAGGCGTCAGCCGCGGCCGCAATGGCGGCCTGACCCCGAACGGGTCCCACCGGCAGAGACACATCAAGGGCCCCGGTGAGTTCTCCGGTCCAGGCGCCGGCGGCGATCACGATCTGATCAGCGGCGATCTCCAGCCCCGGTGCCTTCAGCCTGACAGTCCGGGCGCCGCCCGGAGGTGAACCGGCAACCCGGGCACCAGCAGCATCCAGCGCCACCTCCGTATCGAAGATGAAAAGGACCCCGGCCGCCCGGCAGGCAGAATAGAGCGCCTCCATCGCGCGATCGGTATGGAGATAGTGCTCATCGGGGTAGTAGATCGCCCCGGGAACTGCGGTTGTCACGCCCGGGAACCGCTCATCGAGTTCGGCGGGACTCACCACCTCGGTCTCGATTCCGATCTCGACCTGCCTCGCTCTCCGGCGCAGGAAGAGGGCCCACTCATCCGGTGTCGCAGCCAGGTGGAGAAGCCCGCGGGTTCGATGTTCCGGATCGATGCCGGTCGTGTCCGCCAGGAACCGGTTCATCTCGATCCAGAGCCTCCAGGAATCGAGGCAGAGCTCGAAAAAGGGATCGGCCCGCTCCACTTCAAGCCGGGGCGACAGGATGCCGGCGCCGGCACCCGACGCCTCCGCGGCGACAGACGGTGCCCGTTCGACCACGTGGACGATCGCGCCCGAGCGGGCCATCTCGAGGGCCACCGACATGCCGATGACGCCCGCGCCGACGACGGCCAGTTCTGTTTCGACAGTCTGCATGCAGGGATTCTAACTATTGCCCGCAAGGATTCCAGGGAGAAGATTGTCATACTGCAATATCCGTTGACCGAAGGGCGGGGGGGTACGTACGTTCCGGCTTCGTTCAGCCATCCATCCCGACGTGATCCACCAGGAGTGTAAGAAGCTGAAGCATCGAAACTTTCCAGCCAGCCGGCTAGCCCTTCTCCTGCTGTTCATCTCCCCATCCATTCCGACGGGGATCGTGCGCGCCCAGCAAAGTACCCTGAACTACGATCCCGACGATTACGTCCTGCGGGCCCTCTCCATCGAGGAGGCTCCGCGCCTGGACGGACGGCTCGACGAGCCGTTCTGGAGCCGGGCTGAAGTCGCCACCGACTTTTCCCAGCGCGATCCCGATGAGGGAGCCCCGGCCACCGAGCGGACCGAGGTAAGGATCGTCTATACCCGCACGACCCTCTACATCGGAGCCCGGATGTGGCACGAGGACACCGGCTCGCTGATCATCAACCAGCTCCGGAGGGATGGACGCCTCAGTTCCGACGACCACTTCGCGGTCATCCTCGACACCTTTCTCGACCGGCGCAACGGCTTCATCTTCAACGTCAATCCCGCGGGCGCCCGCTACGACGGCTACATAACCGATGAAGGCCGCAGCGTGAACAGCGACTTCAATGTTGTCTGGGAGGCGGCGACCGACATCAACGGCGAGGGATGGACCGCCGAGATGGCGATCCCCCTGAGCCAGCTGAGGTTCGCTTCCAACGGGCATGATCTGACCTGGGGACTGAACTTCCGTCGTACCATCAGAAAAAACAACGAAGAGACCTACTGGGTACCCACCCCCCGGCACCTCGGCTGGTTCGGGCTCCATCGCCTGTCGAACGCCGGAACCCTGACCGGTCTCTCCGACCTCGGTCAGGGCACCAACCTCCAGGTGAAGCCGTATGTGATCGGCGGGATGGACATGAATCGGGATCTTGATTCAGATCCCCCCGCGCGTACGACCGACAGCGTCGCTGACGGCGGGCTCGACATCAAGTTCGCGCCCACCGAGAACCTGACCATCGATCTCACCTTCAACACCGACTTCGCCCAGGTTGAGGCCGACCAGGAACGGATCAATCTGACCCGATTCAGCCTCTTCTTTCCTGAGAAGCGGGACTTCTTCCTGGAAGGGGCCGGCATCTTCGGCAGCGGTGGCGGCCGTGGGTACGGCATGGGTGGAGGTGGCGGCGGCTTCGGTGGTGGACCCGACCTGCAGCTCTTCTACAGCCGTCGGATCGGATTGGCCTCCGACGGGTCCGAAGTGCCGATCATCGGAGGAGGGAAGCTCACCGGACGCACCGGCCCCTGGACCATTGGTGCCCTGAACGTCTTCACGGCCGAGACGAGCGACTCCGACGGCGATGTGATCCCGTCCACCAGCTGGTCGGTGGTTTCGCTCCG
>JALGWK010000032.1 GCA_025774205.1 bacterium | reverse complement strand
GTCGGGGCTGATCGTGGGTGTCATGTTGAGGTTGTACATCAGTCCTTCATGCGCGATCAGCCGGGTGGCTATCGATTCGGCCTCTTCCTGCCCTTCGGCGATGTCGCTGTGCTCAGCCTTCAGAAAGATCTGCCACTCCTCCGTGACCTCTTTCGGCGTCTTGCTGTAAACCTGGTTGAGGGCTTCGTGCCAACTCCTCGTTCGAACGGTCTCCTTGAAGAAACGCCGCACCGAATCGACACCGTAGCGCTCGCCGAGGAAGTAGTAGAGTCCCTGCCCGAGCCGATAAACACGCTGGTCCCGGATCGTTTCGAATTCGATCAGGGTGATGAATTCGTCTCGTTTCACCATGTCTCGAAGCCAGATCATGGTGTTTGGATCCATGCCGCTCGTGAGGTATTCAGCCATACCCTCCATCATCCAGAGGGGGGGCATCCATTGCATCGGGGTCAGGGCGTTGCCGGCCCCGATGATCTCCAGCTGGAATCGGTGCACCAGTTCATGCGTAAAGACGTGGATGTAATCCTCCATCGTCGGCATGATCGGCAGTATGATCCGCTGCTTGAACGATTCGGTGACGCCCTGGACGCCTTCGGTGATCCCCGAAACGGCGTTCGTCTGCCGGAAATCCTGGTGATCGGCATAGAGGAGTACCGGAATCTTGTCCTTCATCTGGACCTGCAGGATCTGGCTGAGATAGGTAAAGGCCCGCTCCGAGATCCTGGCGGCATCCCGGGCTGCCTCTTCCGATCCCTCGTAGTAGTGGATCGTGAAATGAGGGGTGTTCAGGATGATCCAGTCGAACGCGTCGTACTGGACCTTGTTCCGTCCGAAGACATCACCCTGTGCCAGCGTCGGCACGGCACTGGCGGAGGTCATAAGTACCACCGCCGCCATAACGAGCGCGCTGCTGGCCGTGTTGATCCTTATTCTCTTCATTGCACTGGTACCTTTCACATGTGACGATGGCCGGCACCCCTCACGAACCGTCCTCGTCATCCTCATCAGTCTGACCATGATAGTCAGAACCCCTTCCTCGTCTCATCCCTGTAACGTGCGTCCATGGCCTTCGGTTGACACCTCCGGTTGCCGAATCCGTTCTCTGTTCCCTCGAGCCTGGTGCCTGTCAAGCACGGCGTCACTCTCTGCGCGGACATTTGTCACCTGACATGACACTAATCAGAGCAGGCCGGAACTTCAAGTCATCCGCCTCGCCTCTTGACAGGGGGGGAATTTAAGCGATTTTAGGTTCCTCACCTTTTCTATGAGTGACCTGACAGAGCAGTATGTTTCAGTTCATGAGGAACTGAACTGCATGTTTCAGTGTACGCTTCAGGAGGAATAGCAGTGCCAACGCATGAATCGACCGCCAAGCGGCTTCGCCAGAGCGAGAAACGCCGCCAGCACAACAGGACCAACCGGTCCATGATCAGGACGCTGACGAAGAAGATCCGTCTCGATCCGGCCGCTGAGGACGCGCAGGAGATGTTGAAGGAGGTCTCGATCCTTCTCGACCGGTTCGCGGGCCGCAACCTGCATCACCGGAACAAAGCCGATCGTCTGAAGTCGAACCTCACCAGGCTGGTGAACTCCGCCCGTCAGACCTGATACCGCCCCAGATCCTCCCCCACGACGATCTTGCCATCGAAGACCTCGCCGGCCTCCCTCCTTACGGCCCCGGGGTCGGAGATCGTCGCTTCCTGACCATGCTCGACCGGTTCGAACGGAAGTGGAGACTCCGATTTCACTCGCGGAGTTCCTTCCGCTACTTCCCCATCCCTACCTGCTGACTCTTCTGGAAGACCTTCCCCTCGGTCCTGATCGAAGGAGCGATGATGAGCTCGGTGAGCTGGAACTCGCGGATCGACCGCGCCCCTATGTTCCCCATGCTCGTCTGAATGGCGCCGGCCAGGTTCTGGCTGCCGTCATCGAGTCGCGCCGGACCGAAGAGGATCTCCTGCAGGGTACCCGTGGTTCCCACGTGGATCCGGGTACCGCGCGGCAGATTGGCGTGAGGGGTAGCCATTCCCCAGTGGAAGCCCCCGCCGGGCGCTTCTTCCGCGCGGGCGAAAGCGCTGCCGACCATGACCGCGTCAGCACCGCAGGCCAGCGCCTTGCAGATATCGCCACCGGTGCTCATTCCGCCGTCAGTGATGACCGGCACATATTTCCGGGTATTCTTGAAATGGAAGTCCCGGGCAGCGGCGCAGTCAATCGTGGCCGTCACCTGCGGAACACCGATTCCGAGCACTCCCCTCGTCGTGCAGGCGGCACCGGGACCAATCCCTACCAGGAGACCGTCGATCCCCGCTTCCATGAGTTCGAGACTGACCTTGAACCCGACCGTGTTGCCGACGACCACCGTGAAAGGCATCTCTGTGCAGAACTTCTTGAAATCGAGGATCTCGTATTCGCTCGAGAGATGGCGCGCCGTCGACACGGTGGACTGGATGACGAAGATGTCGGCTCCGGCGTCGGCTGCCAGCCGGCCGAAATGATCCGCCTTCTGCGGTATGGCGGAGACCGCGGCCAGCACTCCGCCCGCCTTGATCTCCTCGATCCTCCTTGAGATCAGTTCTTCCCGGATCGGTTCAGTGTAGAGACCCTGCACGAGGTGGGTGGCCTCATCAGACGTGGCGCTGGCGATCTCGGCGAGCACCTCGCTCGGATCCTCGTACCGGGTCTGGACACCCTCCAGGTTCAGTACGGCCAGCCCGCCGAGTTTACCCATCCCGATGGCGAAGGGGACATCAACGACACCATCCATGGCGCTGGCCATGATGGGGATGGGGAAATCGTAATCACCGAGCGACCACGACATCTCACAGTCGTTCGGATTGACCGTAACCTCGCCGGGAACGAGAGCGATCTCGTCGAGACCGTATGCGCGGCGTGCTTTCCTGCCGATACCGAGGTACATGCTCATGGGATCTTCCTCCTGGTGGTAAGAATGTATCAATGTAGGCCCACTCCCAAGGCGAGCAACAGCATTCTCCTTGCGTCTGTCAGGGTCTTCGATACACTCTCATTCGCTAAGCAACGTTACACCCTCCGAGGAGGATCGGCCGTGGAAGAGAACCTGGATTTCCTGAAGCATTCCTGAAGCAGTCGGCTCTGTTCGCCGGTTTCAACACCGGGCAGTTGGAGGCTATTCATCACCTGGCGGAGATCCAGAGCTTTCAGCAGGGGGAGGTCATCGTCCAGGAGGGAACCCCGGGTGGTCGTGTTCACCAAGGAAGCGCTGGTCCGGATATTCGATAAGGATCCTGCACTGATGATCCTGGTGGCCTTCAATATCGCGCGGGTGCTCTCTCAGCGGCTCCGATCGATCGACGAAGACCTCGCCGGATAATCCGGGAAACCGCTACAGATCAGTGATTGATCCCCGGTAGACGATCGTGACCTCTCCTTCCAGCCAGAGGCCGTGAACGACCTCTCCTTCATGACTGAAATGCACCTTCAGAAGTCCTCCTCCGGTCCGCAGCATGACCGGTGACCGGACTCCCGAGAGAGCCAGCATTGCAGCGGCCGCGGCACAGCCGGTCCCGCAGGCCAGGGTTTCATCCTCCACTCCCCGTTCCCAGGTGCGGATCGACCAGGAGCCTCCAATATCGGGCTCACGGTTGATGAAATCGGCGTTGGCGCCGGCCGGACCGACGTCCGGATGATACCTGATCTGTGGTCCGACCGTTGCGATATCAACGCTCGCCGTATTCTCGACGATCGTCACGAAGTGCGGGACACCGGTATCGAGGAGGCAGCCCTGTACCCTGCCGCTGGTGATATCGAGATCGAGAGTCGTCATCCCGACGGGATCCCCGATTGTGGTCATGACCGTCTGCCCCCACCCGATCGCGTGATGCCGACCGTCCCCGGCATCGAATTCGACCGCCCAGACCTGCTTCGATCCGGCCGCGGCGGATAGGCTCCACCCCTCGGGCGCCGGTGATTCGTCTGTGAATTCACCTCCCAGACCGAACTCCATCGCGGCAGCCATCGCCAGGCAGCGGGCGCCGTTACCGCACATCGGGGCTTCGAGGCCGTCGGCGTTCAGGTAGGTCATCCGGAAATCGGCGGTCTCCGAAAGCCGCAGCATGAGCACGCCATCGGCGCCGACTCCTATCCTCCGGGCACAGAGATCCACCCACCGCTCCGGGGTGATGTTACGGAGGCTGTCATCGCGGTCATCGAGGACTATGAAGTCGTTGCCCGCGCCGGCCATTTTCAGGAAGGGTCTGTTCATCGGGGAGGGACCTCCTCCTCGGTATTTAGTTTCACGGGACGGAGAACGAGCGGTATCTCGTAGACACTCTCAAAGGAATCAATGACATAGAGGGTGTCGCTGATCGCTCCGACCGCTTCGGCCGGTTGCCAGGGAGTCGCCTGACCGGGATAGAGGATACCGTCCCCGTCCACATCGGCGAATCCCCAGACCCGGTAGGCACCTTCAAGCAGTTCCGGTGTGATGAACTCCTCCCGCGAGGCGAAGTCGAGCCTTGTCAGAGGGGTCGTTCCGGTCCCCATTCCCTCGATGAACACCCGATACTTCCCGTCGGGAGGCAGGATCACTCCCTCAACCGAGAGGCGGAGTGTTCCCCGGCCCTGTTCCTGAACCCCCTGCCAGGCGAAGGACTGTTCCTCCACCGGACCGCTGAGTCCGGTCCACGAGGTAAGGGAGAGGGCCGGCACGATCAGCCGGTAGAAGGCATTGGCCACGATCTCGTCGACCGGAGTGAGATCGAGCGTGCGGGGATCGAGCCACTTCATCTCCAGCTCGACCGTTCCGGTCGTGTCCGGGCCGCTCAGGGACCACTCCCCGACCGAATCGGTCTCGATCTCCGTGGCAAAGGTGACCCTGATGGTCCGGTCCCGGTTCAGAACGCGGGTTGAATCACCGGGATCGATCGCGGTGATAAGGGGGTGGGTGGTATCGGCCCGGGCCGGAACACTGAAGGTGACCGGACGAGTGGATCGTCGGCCGGGATTCCCCAGTTCGTCGACGGCTTCGAGAAGCACCGCTTCGTATCGCTGCTCCGCCGCCAGACCCTCCACCAGGAGGTTGAGGTTGGCCGGTGAGTCCCATGGAATCCAGCTCCCGAGGACGGTAACCGCGGGAACCGCCGGGGGATCGGCGCCCTCCTCGACCACGGCCTCGAACGAGATCCGGGGATCGCTCCCTGGAGCCGGCGGCTCGGTGAATCGAAGCTGGATCTGCCGGGAGTTCGCCGCGGCGGCACTCCGTAGCGAAGGACCGGTGGTGTCACGGGGCGCGAGGTTCAGCATGAGGTCTTCCACGACTTCGTCAGGCTGAGAGAAACCGACTGTGATCGGCGGGACTGCCAGGGGATCGGTGGCCCGGTCCCAGCGGCTGTTCCCGTCCTGGTCGATGAAGGCGAAGACACGATAGAGACCTACTGCGAGATTCGATTGCCGGAAACGTCCGGCATCGTCGGCCTGGGTGACGTATAGCGGCAGGATCTCCCTGAGGGGAAGGAATGGTGAGGGATCCTGATCAGCTGCCTGCGGATCGGTCGGGAGCGGATAGATCCATATCCAGGCGCCCGGCATGAAAACCCCCCGCTCCATGACCGCTCCGGTAACGGTGGCATCGTCGAGCCCCGATCCGGTCGAGAAGGCCAGGGTGTAACTGGTGCCGAGCCGGTTCCGGCGCATGTCGGCCGCGTCGGCTCCGATCGTGATCACTATGGTGGTGTTCTCGCGGTACGGAACCATCGGGTCGAGATGGAGTTCGCGTCCCCGCCAGTAGTGCCGGAAGGTGGAACCGATATCGGGGGTGATGCGGATCGCCTGTTCCACCGTGTCGTGGTTCATCGCCTCGGAGAAGCTGAAGACAATCGGCGTGGCGGTATGCACATTCACGGAGCGTGGCTCCGGAGAAACTTCGACGATCTCCGGAAGGCCGGTATCCACCGGTCCACCCGACGGCATTCCCTCTTTGGCGCAACCGGTCGCGACCAGGACGATCGCTATCGCGCCTGTTATAACTGCCGCACGGTTTTCAATTATACGCGCCACCGCAGGTCTGGGAATTTTGCCGCCTGCACCTCATCAGGACGGCGGACAGGAGTATTGTGAGGCGCCTCCCGTACCAGATCGGGATCCTCCCCCGCGGCGCGTGCGATCTCGATGAGCGCCTGCGCGTAGAGATCGAGGGATTCCCGTGTCTCAGTCTCGGTCGGTTCGATCATGATCGCCTCCGGGACGATCAGGGGAAAATACACCGTTGGAGCATAGAAGCCGTAATCGAGCAGACGCTTGGCGATGTCGGTAGTCGCTACACCGTGTTGCGACTTCTGAAGGCAGCCCGACAGGACGAACTCATGCATGCACCGATCGGAATACGGCAGGTGGTAGTGATCGGTGACCTTGCTCAGAAGATAGTTGGCGTTGATCACCGCCGCCCGGCTGACATCGGCCAGTCCGTCGGAACCGAGCGCGCGGATGTAGGTCCAGGCCCTGACGAGCACGCCGAAATTGCCGAAAGAGGCATGCACCTTGCCGATGCTTGAGGGACGGTCCCATTCAAGATCGAACCGGTCATGCCCCGCTTCACCATCACCCTCGTCGCGGTGGACGCGGGGGACCGGCAGGAAGGGTTCCAGATCGGTGGTTACACCGATCGGGCCCGCGCCCGGACCTCCCCCGCCGTGAGGTGTGCTGAAGGTCTTATGGAGATTGAAATGCATGACATCGACCCCCACCTCGGCGGGGCGCACGATCCCCATGAGCGCGTTCAGGTTGGCGCCGTCCATATACACCAGTCCGCCGGCGGCATGGACCAGTTCACAGATGCGATCGATGTTCGGCTCGAAGAGTCCGAGGGTGTTGGGATTGGTGATCATCAGGCACGCCACGTCCTCACCCAGAGCATGTTCCAGCGTGTCGAGATCGACCCGGCCGCTCTCGTCGCTCTTCAGTTCCTCGGTGACATAGCCATTGAGGGTTACGCTGGCCGGATTCGTGCCGTGGGCGGAATCGGGGAGCAGAACCCGCTTCCTCATCTCCCCCTCCCCGCGTGACTCATGCCAGGCCCGGATCACCATGAGTCCGGTGAGTTCACCCTGGGCACCCGCGGAAGGCTGCAGGCTGACAGCGTCGAAACCGGAGACCGCCGCCAGCTGACGTTCCAGCATCCACATCAGCTCGAGCGCTCCCTGGATGGTCTCAGCCGGCTGGAGGGGGTGCAGTCCCGCCAGGCCGGGCATTCGGGCCGCCACTTCGTTCATCTTCGGGTTGTACTTCATCGTGCACGACCCGAGCGGATAGAGAGCCTTGTCGACGTGATGGTTCATGGCACTCAATCTGATGAAGTGCCGCACCACTTCGTTCTCGCTCATCTCCGGCCAGGCCGGAGCTTTTGCGCGACGCATCTCCCCGGGGAGATGATCCTCTCCATCGGGAACGTCCAGCGCGGGAAGGTAAAATCCCCTCCGCCCGGTCCGGCTCATCTCGATCGAGAGAGGTTCGGGAGCGGATGACCAGCCGCTCGCGATGACCGTGGCCGCCCTCGAGACGACCTCATCCCCTATTGCGCCGGCGCCGCCGAGTTCGGGTTCCCGGCAGTCGGGTGCGGGCTTGTTCGTGCTCATGCCCCGGTTCCTCCCGTGACAGCATCGGCAAACACCGACGCGAAAGCGTCAATCTCCTCCCTGGAGCGCCGTTCAGTGACGGCCACGAGGAGGTCTCCGGGCATGTCCCCTCCGAAACGTTTGAGATCGATCCCCCCCAGCCAGCCACGATCAGCCAGGCGGCGCAGAACTCCGCCGGCGTCCGCCGGCAGCGAAAGAGTGAACTCGTTGAAGAAGGGAGTGTCCGGGAAGGTGAGTTCCACACCGGGTATCTCCCGCAGGAGGCCAGCCAGCCAGGCAGCCTTCCGGGAGCAGTGATGCGCGACCTCGCGAAGTCCTCCGGGACCCAGCAGGGTCATGTAGACCGTGGACCAGGCCGCGCAGAGGCCCTGATTGGTGCAGATGTTGCTGGTTGCCTTCTGTCGTCGGATGTGCTGCTCCCTGGTCTGCAGTGTCAGCACATACGATTCCCGTCCGTCCCGGTCGAGTGTGCGCCCGATGATCCGACCTGGTTGACGCCTGAGGTATTCATCCCGGCATGCAAAAAGTCCCAGATAGGGGCCTCCGAGCGAGAGCGGGAGTCCGAGTGACTGCCCTTCAGCTGTGGCGACGTCGGCTCCCCATTCGCCGGGCGGCGCGATCAGGCCGAGGCTCATGGGATAGACCGATCCGATCACCAGTGGCGGTTTCTTCTCTCCCGACGCCTTCACGATCTCCGTCAGTCCGGCGGCGTCCTCGAGACAGCCGTAGAAGTTCGGCTGGGCGAGGATGAATCCGGCCACAGGTTCGACGAGCGCCTCCTTCAGGGCAGCCGCGTCGGTCCGGCCGTCAGACGACAGCGGGATGGTCCGCAGTTCGATCGGCAGCCCGGCGGCATACGTCTCGAGCACCTTCATGAAGTGGGGATTGAGACCGGCGCTCACCAGGATCGTGTCGGCGCCGCGGGAGGCATGCGCGAGCAGCATCGCCTCCGCTACGGCATGAGCCCCGTCATAGAGACTCGCGTTGGCCACATCCATGCCCATCAGCTCGGCTACCAGCGACTGGAACTCGTAGATGACCTGCAGGGTACCCTGGCTCACCTCGCTCTGGTACGGCGTATACGCCGTTGTGAATTCAGAGCGGGAGATGAGGCTGTCGATGGCCGAAGGGATGAAATGGTCGTAGGCGCCGCCGCCCGCAAAACCGGTGAGCTCGGCGGTTCCGCGGTTCTTCGCGGCGAGGGCGCCGATCTCGTTGAGCACCTCCATCTCCGAGATCCCCTCCGGGAGCGGGATGGGGGTATCCATCCGCAGGTGGACGGGAACACCCTCGAGGAGGTCTTCGAATCTATCGACCCCTATCTCGGAGAGGAGTTCGAGCTGTTCGTCGGGACCGGATGGTGTGAATCGCACTCCCCTTACTCACCCTCTCCGATCAGCGCCTCATATCCGGCGGCGTCCATGAGGTTGCCGACCTCGGAAGCGTCACTCAGGTTGACCTTGACCATCCAGCCGTTGCCGTAGGCGTCCTCGTTCACCGTCTCGGGAGCGTCGATGACGCCCGAGTTGACCTCAACCACCTCACCGCTCACCGGGGCAAAGAGTTCCGCCACCGCCTTGACCGCCTCGATCGTGCCGAACTCATCACCGGCGGTGATGGTGTCCCCCGTCTCGGGGAGTTCCAGGAACACGACGTCCCCCAGTTCTCCCTGGGCGAAGTCGGTGATCCCGATGACCGCGACATCTCCCTCGACGCGGCACCACTCGTGTTCTTTGCTGTAGACGAGATCCTGGGGGATGTTCATGTCTCTTCCCTCGCGTGTCGGCCTCACGGCCTCGTGATGGAAATCAGCTCTCCGATAACAGGTTCGGTATGTAAGAAGTGTTCACGTCGAGCCCCTCAATGAAGACGGGATCGCTCATGATCCTCAGATGAAGGGGGATCGTTGTTTTCACGCCTTCGATGACGAATTCTTCAAGAGCCCCCTTCATGCGGGCGATCGCCTCTGCCCTCGTGGAACCCCAGCAGATCAGTTTGCCCAGTAATGAATCGTAGTAGGGCGGGATCATGTAACCGGCGTAGATGTGGGTGTCGACCCTGATCCCGGTCCCCCCCGGAAGATGGAGTGATTCGATCCGCCCGGGAGAAGGCGCAAAATTGTTGTCGGGATCCTCGGCATTGATCCGGCACTCGATACTGTGGCCGTCAAAGGAGATCTCCTCCTGGGTGACCGAAAGTCCCTCGCCGGCGGCTACCCGGATCTGTTCCTTGACCAGATCGAGGCCGGTCACTTCCTCGGTGACAGGGTGTTCCACCTGTATCCGCGTGTTCATCTCCATGAAATAGAAGCGTCCATCCCCATCAAGGAGAAATTCAATCGTGCCGGCGCCCCGGTAATCGACCCGTTTCGCTCCCTCCACCGCCGCGGCGCCGATCTCGACCCGCATCTCAGGAGTGACCGCCGGTGAAGGGCTCTCCTCCACAAGTTTCTGATGACGCCGCTGCAGGCTGCAGTCCCGCTCACCCATGTGGACGGCGTTCCCCTCTCCATCCCCCATGAGCTGGATCTCGATGTGGCGTGGATCGATGATCGCCTTCTCGATATAGCAGTCGGGATTTCCGAAGGCCGCCTTCCCTTCAGACTGGGCCAGGGTCAGGCTCAACTCGAGTTCATCCGGTGAGAGGGCCAGTTTCAACCCCTTGCCGCCGCCACCGGCGGTCGCCTTGATCATGACCGGGTAACCGATCTCATCGGCTACCTCACGGGCGGCCTCGAGATCGGGGACAATCCCGCCCGATCCGGGTGTGACCGGGACCCCGGCTTCACTCATCAGCGTCTTCGCCTGCGCCTTGTCACCCATCAGTCGGATCTGTTCTGAAGTGGGTCCGATGAAGGTGATGCCGTGCTCCTCACAGACATCCGCGAATCCGGCGTTCTCGGCGAGGAACCCGTACCCGGGATGGATCGCTTCGGCATTGGTGATTTCCGCGGCGGCAATCAGATGAGGGATGTTCAGGTATGAACCGGAACTCTGGGGCGGTCCGATACAGACCTCCTCATCCGCGAATCGGACATGGAGGGCATCGGCGTCGGCTTCACTGAAGACAGCCACGGTCCCGACGCCCAGTTCCCGACAGGCGCGGATGACCCGGAGAGCTATCTCACCGCGGTTGGCGATCAGGACCTTGCGGAACACGGTTCACACCCTCCCTGGAATGCCATCATTTGCTCTCTGCTCCACCACCGGTGATCCCCTGGATTGCCAGGTCGAACTCGGAAGGGTTGCTGGAATTAACCCTGGCGATTTCGTAGTCAATGAGACCGTCCCGGTACTGTTGCAGGATGCACTGATCGAAGGTCTGCATCCCATACTGAAGGTGACCATCGTGGATAAGCTGGGGCAACTCGTACAGCCGTCCCTCCTCGGCGATGATCTCCGAGATCAGGGCGGTGTTGACCATCAGTTCCACGGCGGGGATTCTGCCGCCCTCCTTCTTGGGCAGGAGTCTCATGCTGATGGTGGCTACCAGGACCCCGGAGAGGAGTTCACGTATAGCCTGGTGGTCGTGGGGGGGATAGAATGAGAGCACCCGGGAGATGGTGTGCCTTGCATCCGTAGTATGCAGGGTGGTGAAGACCATGTGACCGGTCTCGGCCCCGGCCAGTGCCTCCGACATCACCGCGGCATCACGGATCTCGCCGAGCAGGATCACGTCGGGATTCTGCCGGAAGACCTGCGTCAGGCCGGTATGGTAATCGGAAGTGTCGATCCCCACCTCCCGCTGGCTGATACTGCAGAGCTGCTCTTCATGGAGGAATTCCACCGGATCTTCAAGAGTGATGATCTTCATCCTCATGTTCTCATTGATGTGCCGGAGCATGGCGGCCAGCGTGGTCGACTTGCCGCTCCCGGTCACCCCGGTCACCAGGACCAGTCCCCGTTTCGACAACGCGAGCTCGGGGATCTTGTCCGGCAGGTTGAGGCTCTCCAGTTTCGGAACCTCGAACGGGATGTAGCGAATCGCCAGGTTCTGGAGGTCCAGCGCCCGGTAGGCGTTGACGCGGAAGCGCCCGATTTCCTCGACCTGGTAACTGCCATCCCCTTCGTTCGTTTGCGTGAATCGGGTGTGCTGCTTGTCGGTCAGGACCTTCTTGAGGGCTGTTTTCAGGTCCTCGCTGGAGGAAGGCTTCATATCGAGCCGGCGCAGGGTGCCGTCGATCCGGAGCGATGGTTTGAAACTCTCCTGCAGGTGCAGGTCGGAGGCTCCGTGTTTGACCATCTGCTCCAGAAGGTGATCAATATCCATCTTATCCCTCCGGTTCCAGGACGATCATCATCTGGTTGTATTCGACCGGCATGGCGTCATCCATGAGGATCTTCACGATCTTCCCGCCCTGTTCAGCCTGTATCTCATTCATCAGCTTCATCGCCTCAACAATGCAGACCACCTGCCCGGCCTTGATGCTGTCTCCCACCTCCACGTACGGGGGGGATTCAGGAGCCGGAGCCCGGTAGAAAGTACCGACGATCGGTGAGCGGATGATGTAGTGGGTCGATTCGGAATACTGTTCAGCTGATTCCTGCTCGACCGGGGCGGGAGGCGGAGCGCCGGGAGCCGGAGCCAGTTCGACAGGGACCTGTGCCGGGACCGCCATCTGAACGGGCTGCCCGCCATGGGCACTCCTCCGGGAGACGCGGATTGTACGCCCCCACCACCTGCGTATCTCTATCTCCTCGATCCCCGTCTCTTCGAGGATCGTGATCAATCTTCGGATCTCCCCTTCGTTCATACAGCCTTCTCCCGGTTACACCCGCGTCAGATACTCTCCGGTCGATGAGTCCACCTTGATCATATCACCCACATTAATGAACAGGGGGACCTGGACATTCAGGCCCGTTTCAAGCTCGGCGGGTTTCGAACCGCCGGTGGCGGTATCTCCCCTGACACCCGGATCGGTCGTGACCACCTCAAGTTCGACGAACTGCGGCACCTCGATCCAGAGCGGCTGTTCCTCGTGCCAGAGGACCTTCACCACGATGTTCTCCTTCAGGTAGGGGATCGCCTCGTCGAGCATGTCCCGGTTGAGCGGCATCTGCTCGAAGGTTTCCTCGTCCATGAAGTAGTACAGCTCGTTGCTCTCGTAAAGGTACTGCATCTGTCGCGCCACGATGCGGATCTCATCGATCTTCTCACCGGCCCTGAAGGTCTTCTCGATTACCGCTCCATCAGAGAGGCGACGAAGTTTGGTGCGCACGAAGGCGCCACCCTTCCCCGGTTTCACATGTTGGAACTCCAGGATCTTCCACAGTTCCTTCTCCATGCGGAAGGTCATCCCGTTGCGAAAATCAGCCGTTGTCGCCATCGTCGTCCGTTCAATCCTTCAGGAGCCTCTCGGAGCGGGCTCCGGCTGCGGTTAACGCTGGCATCCTGATGGCTGCGTTGGTCTTCCTGTAAGTTCCTCGACGTAGCTCAGTGGCTACGCCTCCGTCACTTCCAATCGACCGCCTGGCCATCATGCGCCAGCGCTACCCTCGCTTTCGTCACCTTCTCCGACAGTCTCCTGCGGTAACGTGAGTGATCGTGAGAATCGGGTCAGCACCTCCGGGCCCGAGTCGGTCATCAGCACATCATCCTCGATCCGCATACCGCCCCGACCAGGTACGTAGATTCCCGGTTCTATCGTAAAAACCATCCCCACGGCAAGGCTATCCGCCGA